>NZ_ASPX01000034.1:0-288135 GCF_000517965.1 Paenibacillus sp. FSL R7-277 | reverse complement strand
GAACCCGAACCCGAACCCGAACCCGAACCCGAACCCGAACCCGAACCCGAACCCGAACCCGAACCCGAACCCGAACCCCCGAACCCTGAACCCAAACTGCGAAATATGGTTTCCATCGAGTTCCTTCGGTTCAAAATGTGTCTAAAGGACTGCTACGGACCCCACAGCCCTTATGTTCTTTATTCAGCATAATTAAAAGGGCTAACGGACCATATCGCGCTTATTGCTTTTTCACCATCCATATATGAGATGAAATCTAGTAAATAGCGCCATCTGAGTCCGTAAGCTTGGTAAAATTGTGCTTTTTGTAGAAATAGGTGCGCCTCGGTCCGTTACAGCTGATTGATACCTCTACTTCTCACGCTCACAGCCACGGAATTCAAGTGTTTTTATCATATCAGCTTTATAATTCATGCTCCTAAACATACGTTAAACTCTAAGCTGATATGTCCGATAACGCTGCTGTCCTCCGGCCACATCCAGTAACTGTTGTTCGACCAAATGATGCAGAATTCGTCTGGAGTGCCTATCCGTTACCCTGAGATGCTTAGCAAGCTCGAAAGGTGTGAATGCCCTGAGCAGACGTCTTGCGTAACGAAGGGTCTCCGCTTCCAGCCAAGTTAATGTGGAACAAACATCCGTAGCAATGAATTTGCCGATAAAAGACAACACCAACTGTTGACATTGCTTGGGTTCTTCGATAATCGAAGGATAAGCAATAGGAAGAAAAGTCCAACTATCAAGTGCCAGTAAGCAATGCTGGCGGCATAGATCCTTGAAGCGTCTGACATCCAGATCTCTGGCGTGAGGTCCATATCCTTGAATCTCAATCCCGCCTTTTGCACCTCCAGGCATATAAGCCAAGTCCAGATAGCGGTACCCGTTATTGAAATCACGCACTTCCCATTCTGGAAACAAATGATCGAAATTACCGATTGCCGGAAACCATACCTTGCGGAGAAATTCAACTGTTCCGTGGCCTAATCCTTTGCCAAGTAGCTCCTTGCGCCTGTGGTTGCTCTCATTCTTCAGATTGCTAACTAACCATTCCTCGTACTGCTGCTCAAATCGCGTCATCGATACTCCTCCTTTAACACTCAAATTAGCGTTGATTCCCAAGCAAAAAAGCCGCTTCAATACTCAACCCTCTCCAAGAATCTAACTCGGAAGGGGCAGAGCATTACAAGCGGCGTGTGCTTCACAACCTATGTTTCTTATTATAGCGCTACAAATCCAGGAATCAATAAGTAGTTACAGAGGTTCTAATCGTGCAGTATACTATAGAGGATTTATATTTTTGTTTTCTTTTATTAAACTGTACAATGAGGTTCGGAGAATGCGTGAGGAAGAATGAATTGATAAAAGGGGAGAGTCCGATGACTAAGAATGAACAAGCCAGATTATTCAAAGTAACCTTAAGCGACTGGAACGGTGCGGTGCGTGGTCGGCCGACCCGGAAGATTGCAATTTCTGCAAAGGCGTCGCTGTACGATCTTGCGGCAGTTACGATTGAATCTTTTGATTTTGATCTGGATCATGCCTTTGGATTCTATGATAATCTTAAAAACTGGACACGCTCTGAGGAAGGCTATGAATTATTTGCTGATGTGGGGGCGGGGGATAGGTTTCCTGGAGTGCAAAAAGCAAAAATCAGTAAAGTTTTTCATACCCCCAAACAAAAGATGCTGCTCCTATTCGATTATGGCGATGAGTGGAGAATGATTGTTCAATATCTGGGAGAGACTGAAGTGAAGCCGGGACAAAAACTGCCTATGGTCACGGAGATCGAGGGAGAGGCACCGGATCAATATGGCGGCTTTGATGAAGATGAAGACGAAGAGGATGAAGAGGCATAACTGGAAATAAGATTCAGATCGGACAGGTATTAAAATCACGGGTGCGGGAGCCGGAGAAATGATGGAGGAATTAATCCACGTTATCCGGAACATTCCGAACCTTTTTTTATTTACACACTAATTTACAAACCAACGGTCGGTATGTATAATCAACAGTAATCATATTTTATATTAACCCAATCTTAACTATGTAAGGCAGAAGAGGAGAATAGCAATGAAGAACGCAGACCGGAGGAAGCAGACGATCCGGCAGCTGCTGGAGGGGACCAAGGAGCTGCTGCGGGACAAGAGCTGTCATGCCATTACCTTGAAGGATATTATGGAGCAGTCGCAATTATCTAAGGGGGCGATATTTCATTATGTGAAGAGCAAGGATGAGATTTTTGCCTGGGTGCTGGAGGAGCGGCTTGACGCTGTGAATGATCGTTTTGAAGAGGAAGTAAGAGGCAGCATTGATAAAAGCTTCGACGGGCCGATGCATGCCATCGCCAGAAGTCTTGCCGGATTGGAAGACAGCCATGAAGCGACTAACAAGGTGCTTCTATACCTGCTGGGCAAGGAGAATGAACCGGCGGTAGCGGAGGTGCTTGAGCATTTTCATGAGCGGTCGGTGTCGGTCTCTAGGCGGTGGATTATCACGGGGCAAAAGTACGGGGTGATTAAAGAAACGGTGAACCCTGATGAGACGGCGGAGCTGTTCGTTCTGCTGTCATTAGGTCTGCGTGTGCGGGCGTCCCTGCGTGCCTTTTCCGGGACCCTTTCTGCGAAAGAAATATCCGGTTTTATGGCTGGTATTCTGAAGAATTGAGATGAAGCAATATGAAGTAACAAGAAGGGGTGAGGTCAAATGGTTCCTTTTATAGCGCTTATCGTAACCTTTTTACTGTTCCGGATGGTTGGTCTGCTGGGTTTGACTTATTGGGATGACTGGCAGACATCTCTTCAATGGGCCGTATCCATTATGCTGCTATTTGGTGCTTCTGCCCACTGGGGACGGCGGCGCTCCGATTTGGTAAGAATGGTGCCGCCTGTTTTTCCTCAGAAAGAATGGATCGTGACGGTTACCGGGATGCTGGAAATGGCCGGAGCTATCGGCATCCTGTTGCCCGCTTTCTCAGCAGCTGCTTCTGTGTGTCTGATTTTACTTCTTATTGCCATGCTCCCCGCCAATATCTATGCAGCACGCATGAATATGACAATCGGGGGCAAGCCTGTGCCGAAATTAGCGGTCCGCGTAGGGATTCAGCTCATTTTTATCACTGCGGTACTGTTTGCTTCCCCGCTGCTCTTCCTGCCTTAACTGTGAATAGACTCCAGCTCCTCTTTTACAAATTGCATCAAAAGCTTCTTGGATGAGGATAGATACTCATCGTTACGTAATTGCAGCAGGCCTACGGGAATGGCGGCTTCCTTCAGCGTGACCTGGAGTCTCACCACATTAGGCGGTAACGGCGTAGATTCGAGGACGGCTCCTACAAAAGCGATTTGCTGGACGAAGCCCGCAATGGCAGAGATTTGACTTACGGTATGCAGAAAGGGAGTTTCGGTGTACCGGGAGAACTGCTTCGATAATTGGGAATGATATAGACAGGTAGCTCCCCCGGCAATGATTGGATAACCAAGCAATTCCTCGAAAGCGATCTCATCTTTTGCGGCCAAAGGGTGGTTGTTCCCTGCGATAAAAGATATCCGCTCCTGATACAAGGGTTCGAAGTGATACGAAGATAGGTCAACAGGCTCTCCACAGATGGCAAAATCCAATTGATTCTGAAGCAGGGCATGTGAGAGCGAAGCGGTGTTACCGATCACAAAATGGCAGGATACATTAGGCTTATGCTCCATGAACCGCAGCAGTGATTTTGGTAGTATCTGCTCTGTCAATGATTCCAGCCCTCCGATCCTGAGCGTACCGATCTCCTCTTTTTGCAGAGCTTTTGCCTGGTCCGCAACATAGTTCCAATGTCGGATCAGACTGTCGATTTCAGCGGCAAATATTCGCCCCGAAGCTGTAAGCTCAGAATCCCAGCCCCGTTTGAACAGCTTGATGCCCAGTTCCTTCTCCAGACGTTGAACCTGATTGGTGATTGTGGATTGTGCGTAGTTCAGTTTGGCGGCTGCTTTAGAGAAGTTTCCTTCTTGCAGGATAGTTTGAAATGTAGTTAGTTCTTTTAGGTCCATTAGCAGATATCTCCATCGGGTAATTTGAATTTACGTATCATTTAATTCAATTATACAGAATAAGAGGCGGGGAGTACAATGAAGTTACACCAGTAAAGGAGTGAAATGACATGCCTTTTGTCAGAGTCAGTTACTTGGAGAACAAATACGATGACCAACAGCTGCCTATCATTAGCCGCGAAATTATGAGTGCTCTAAGGGAATATTTTAACGTGCCGCAAGATGATTTCTTTCAAGTCTACCATGCCCATAAAGCAAGCGAATTTTATTACAGTCCTAATTATTTCAACATAGAGCGAACGGATGGGCTGCTCTATATTCAGATTACGCTCAAATCCGGGAGAAGCAAGGAGCAGAAAAGGGGCTTTTACAGCAAGCTGGCCGAGACGTTGTCGAGCACACTGGGCATCAGGAAAGAAGACGTCTTCGTCGTGCTGGTCGATACAGAATTCGAGGACTGGACGTTTGGCAATGGCATCGCACAGATGATTGAATGAATGTTCATATAAGGAAGAGAGGTATTGGGATGAAGCATCGGAGAATTGCATCGAATGCTCTTGAAGCATTTGGAGATATTGCTCCTTCGTTCGCCCGCTATTCGGAGGAGGTTCTCTTCGGGGAGGTATGGAGAAGGGAACAATTATCGCTTCGGGAACGCAGTCTCCTGACGATATCGGCCCTGGTTGCCGGTGGACTTACCGAGCAGTTACCCTTTCATATCCGTCTGGCCCTGGAGAACGGTCTATCCGAAGAAGAATTGATCGAGGCAATGACTCACCTCGCCTTTTATGGAGGTTGGCCGCGTGCCGCATCGGCGATACAGGTTGCCAAGGGGATTTTCGAGGAAATATAACCAAAAAAAGCGCATGTGAGCGAAAGCTCCGTGCGCTTTTTTTGGTTTAGACAATTTTTTTGATAAGAGGTTAGAAAATCGCTGTTTTTTCATTTTTTTTAGAGCTATACCCCAATTAGGTCCTGATGAATCGGTTTTTGTCGAGAATTGTTAAGAGTTTGTTTAGAGCTGTCTGATAGAATGGGCGCAGAAATGAAATTTTCTAAGGGGGCAGATGCTAGACTCCAGCAGAACTTGCAATATAGCGCACAGGATGAATGAACAAGGGGGAACGATACATTTGTTTAAGGGTAAGGGATTGAAAAAATATTTCTCGTTGTTACTCGTGATCAGCTTGGTTTGGACCGGAGCCTTTCCGGTATATGCGGGTTCAACAGACAATGGTGAGGCAAGCTGGGACAATGTTGGTCCGCTGCCAGACGACATCAACGTAAACGGAGTTGCTATTGGCTCAGATACTTTAGTTGCAGTGGGGGAAGCAGGAAGTATTGTTACCGCAAGCAGCCCTTCGACATGGGCAGTTGGTAATTCTGGGGTAAGCGAGGATTTGAATAGTATTATTCATAAAGGCGCAGGCGGCGAATTCGTTGCAGTCGGTGACAATGGGATCCTCCTAACGTCAACAGATGGCGTGTCCTGGACGCCCTCCGATGGCTCCGCCGGTTTTAACTGGAATGGAGTCAGCTACGGCGATGGAACATTAGTTCTAGTCGGCGATTCAGGAATGATTATGATCAAAAATGACAATCGCCCTGACTGGGAGATCGTATTCTCAGCCACTAATGAGAATCTGAACGCTGTGGCTTACGGTAACGGTAAGTTTGTAGCGGTGGGTGATAACGGTACAGTGGTAATGTCCAAAGATGGATCTGATTGGACCAAGGTGACAAGTAAAACAACCAACAAATTGAACGGAATCACCTTTGGCGGCGGAATGTTCGTAGCGGTTGGTGCGTCTGGAACTATTATTACTTCTCCGGAAAGTTCGAAAGGCGCAGCAAAGGTCCTTGAATCGAAAGTGAACCTGAATGGAATTACTTTCGGAAACAGCATATTTATGGCCGCAGGAGATGGCGGAAAAGTCTTCTCCACTACCGATCTGGGGCAAACGTGGAAGCCTGAGACTACAAACGCAACTGCTAATCTTAACGGCATTGTATTTTATCAAGTTCTTAATCAATTTATTGCAGCGGGTGATTCCGGAGAGATCATTATGTCTTATGTCATTCCTAACATCCCGCGGGTGCTCAGTTTGACTCCAGGGAATGATGAGACCGATGTAGCAATAGATGATAATCTGGTTGTGATGTTTAATCAGCCGGTGACGGCAGCCACTGGAGACGACAATAATATTAAAATTTTCAAGGCTGCGGATACATCTGCCCCGGTTGAAACCATCCCGGCGGATGATGCCAGCAGAGTAACAGTAAATCCAGCTACCAATACGGTAACTATTAATCCGGGTAAGGATTTTGATGCAGGGGCTAAATATGCCGTTACAGTTGACGCGAATGCTTTTACTAACGGTGCAAGCGGCAATGCAGCAATCACAGCGGAAGAGTGGAGCTTCACGACAGTTGCCGGGCCAGGTGATACGAAAGCTCCAACCGTAAGCGAGTATTCTCCTGAAAAGGGAGCAGTGGGAGTAAGTATTGACGCCAATCTGACGCTTACATTCGATGAGTCTGTAACGAAGGATAGCGGAAACATTGAGATTTACAAAAGTACGGATGAAGTTAATCCAGTAGAAGTAATTCAGATTGACGATGTTACAGTTCTTGATAAGGTTGTAACAATTGATCCTTATGCAAAACTAGAACATGGTACAACCTACTATGTAATCATTAGTGACGGAGCTTTCAAAGATCTGGCGGACAACCCTTATGTGGGTATTTCGTATAATGACACTTGGACCTTCACAACCGCCGAAGCGCCTGATACTACGCCGCCGGTGGTGAGTAGTTATTATCCTGCAGATGGAGCAAAGAATGTAGAGATCGGCACCAACCTGACCCTTACCTTTAATGAGGATGTACAGAAGGGTGAAGGCGAAATTGAGATCTACAGCGATATTATAAATGCCCCAATGGCGAGTATTCCTGTCACATCTGACATTGTAACCATTGACGGCAAAGTAGTAACGATTAATCCAGAGGATGATCTGGATTATGGTAGAAACTACTATGTACAGATTGATAATGGTACATTTACGGATATGTCGGGCAACAGCTATGCCGGTATCACTAACAATACAACCTGGCGCTTTAGTACCACCAGCGAACCGGATACGACCGCGCCAATCGTAAGCACATACTCGCCTATGAATGGGGCAACAGAGGTAGCTATCGGAGCTAACCTGGAGCTTGCTTTTAGCGAGAATGTGATGCCTGGTGAAGGCAGCGTTCAGATCTACAACAGCACGGCTGACAAATTGGCAGCTACGATCTCCGCCGGGGACGTAAGTATTCTGAATAATGTTGTAACCATTAATCCGGTAGACAATCTGGAGTATGGTACAAGCTACTATGTAAGAATCTCAGGAGATGCCTTCGCAGATCAATCCGGCAACTTCTATTCCGGTATCGCAGACGATACAACCTGGCACTTCACCACCACGGCTGCGCCGGATACTACAGCGCCAACTGTGACTGCATATTCCCCTGTACAAGGGGCAGAAGGTGTAGCGGCAACTACCCCATTGACTCTAACCTTCAGTGAGAGTGTACAGGCAGGGGCAGGCAATATTGTGATTTACAACAGTGCGAATCAAGAACCGGTGGCGAATATTCACGCCATTTCCACGAACGTAACCATTGAGGACAATGTGGTGACCATTCATCCGGCAGATGCTCTGAAGTATGGAACAACCTACAATGTACGAATTGGAAGCGGGGCCTTCCAAGATTTAGCAGGCAATCGTTACGCCGGAATCAAGGACAGCACCACGTGGCAGTTCACAACCACAGATGCGCCGGATCGGATCTCGCCAACGGTGATTACCTATTCGCCGGAGCCATGGGCCACCGAAGTGGCCGTGAACGCGAATCTGGTCCTTACTTTCAGCGAGAATGTGAAGGCGGCGGCCGGGAACATTGAGATTTTCCGCAGCTTAGATGATAATCATCCGGTCTTGACGATTCCAACACTTTCGGACATGGTAACGATCCTGAACAATGTCGTAACCATCAATCCGGCGGCTAACCTGGAGCATGGGACGAGTTACTTTGTACGGGTTACAGAGGGAGCATTCACAGATAACGCGGGCAATAGCTATGCCGGCATCTCAGGTATCAACGCCTGGCGATTTGTGACTACCAGTGCGCCGGATACAGCAGCCCCGGTAGTGACATCTTACAGTCCGGCAGGCAATGCAACGCATGTGCCTGTATCCGCTGCACTCTCACTGACCTTTAGCGAGAATGTGTTAGCTGGAAATGCCGCTATTGAGCTTGTAGATGCAGAGAATGGTGAAGTCGTTAAGTCGATTAAAGCGGACGACAAGACGCTAGTTTCGATTGCGAACTCAACCGTCAGCATCAACACGAACGGCCTGCTGAAGCAGGGCGGCAGCTATTACGTGCTTATACAACCTGGTGCTTTTACAGATGAAGCAGGTAACAGTTATGCAGGACTTGCGGATAGTAAGCTCTGGAGCTTCGCAACAGTTCCTGTTCCAGTCACGCCAACTGATCCTCCTACACCGGCACCGGGCGGCGGTTCAGGATCAGGGGGAGGAGCACCGGCACCGGCTCCGGTTCCAACACCAAGTCCTCAGACAGAAAGTATTAACGCAAACGTTGAAAACGGGGCTGCTCAAGGCTCCATGGTATCCTCCGTTGTCATTACCCGCACCAAGGATGCGAACGGTGTGAAGAGTGATACCCTTACGTTCACATTGGAACAAGCCATCCGCGCGGTCAATGAGCTTAAGGCTGCCGGTTCGAGTATTGCCAGAATCATCGTGCCTGATAAGAATGATGAGGTTGCCGGAACCAGACTGACCATTCCAGCAGCTTCCAGCAAGCAATTTGCTGATAATCAGATCATGCTGGATCTATTCACAGTGAATGCTGAGGTGAAGGTGCCGGGCAGCTCAATGGCTGGATTCGGTACAGATATTTATTTCAACCTCGTTCCACTGAAGACATCACAGCAGAGCGCAGAGGTTGAAGCACTTGCCAAAGCACAGGTGCAGAGTGTATCCCGCGGTGCGACAGTTACGTTAGTAAGCCGTCCTGTAACGATTGAGACCAATCTGCAGAGCCGTCCGGTTACACTGGTATTGCCGCTTGGCAACTCTTCGTTAACGGCGGAGCAACTGAAGGCACTTGCGGTCTTCATTGAACATAGCGATGGCACCAAAGAACTGGTAAAGGGCGAAATTGTACCTTTTGGACAGACCGGAAAATCAGGCATTCAATTTAGCATCAGCAAATTCAGTACCTTTACCGTTGTACTTGCACAAGATCCTGCGGTACAGGTGAAGGCGTATATGACGGGTTATGCCGATGGCACCTTCAAGCCAGGGAACAGCATCACCCGGGCAGAAGCGGCTAGCATCATTGCCCGCACCTTCAGCCAGTCAGCAGTCACTGCTGATGTAGCGTATTCCGATGTTCCTGCCGGACACTGGGCGGCAGAAGCAATCGGTCAAGTGACGCGAAGCGGCATCATGAAAGGTTATGGGGGAGGCAGCTTCAAGCCTAACCAGACGATTACAAGAGCCGAAATGGCGACCATCCTGTCACGCTTGATTACAAATGCCCAAGACCATGCGACCGGCTTCAGTGATATTGCCGGACACTGGGCACAGGCCGCGATTGAGCGGACGTCCCAGGCAGGCATGATTACCGGCTATCAGGACGGCACATTCCGTCCAGACCGGACGTTAACACGTGCGGAAGCCGTAACCATCGTTAACCGTGCTCTTGGTATCGCTCCGCTGACCAGCGCGGCCCAGAAATGGACGGATGTCCCAGCGAGCTACTGGGCATTCGGCAGCATCCAGGCAGCATCTGTAGATCATACTGCGGAATAAAAAATCACGTAACAAACAGCCCTTCCAACCGTCTTAGACGGGGAAGGGCTGTTTTGTGTTGTATGCTGAATGCCCTAGGCCGCCGTGAAAGCATGGGGGTTGGGGTGTGCGGCTGAATGTGTGCGGAAAACCGGACATATGCACAATAAGCGGCATCACCCTCGCGGGCGATGCCGCTTATGATTATGCTGACTCCCTACTTGCTTCCGGCCTCCCACCGCAGATTCCACTGATAACGCTGGTCCAGCTCCTCGTGCCCGCTGAAATACTCTACAAGTCGTTCCACGCAGAAGGATCCATCCGGCTGGCGGTGCAGCATGGCGATGGCACACATGCCTTTATCATTGTTGTGCTCGTCCAGTTGCACTTTGATCTCCGGCCCGCCCTGTTGGCGGATGGTTACCACGGCGCCAGCCTGCGACCAACTCGCCGCTCCCTCATAGATTAGGGCAAAAATAACAATCCGTTTGATCTCGGAGAGATAGCGGCTGTTAATCCGCAGATTCTCGCCTGTGGCAATTGTACCCGTACGGTCATCCCCGTCCAAGATGATGTATGGCGGCCGGCTGAAGCTGCCGAAGGACTCACCGAGCGCCTGGACAGCGCCTTTGAGCCCATTGCTCAGTTCAAACAGGCAGCCTAGATCCAGATCAATACTCTTCCTGCCGAACCAGCTGGAGGATTCGGTCTGAGCCCAGTTGAGATTGATGACAATCTCGCCCGCAGCTCCCGGTCCGTTCTGAAGCCGGACCGTCTCCCCGCGGTTCTTCAGCAGCCGGTCTCCCGGATTTTCAGTACCCCCCGGCCCCTGCTTAGGGCGTGACCGCAGCTCCGGCAGCACAAAAGGAGACTTCCGGGACGGAACCTCCGGTTCCGCCATCTCCGGTCTCCCCACCTCCGGTTTTACTGCCTCAACCAACGACTGAGCCTCAGCCGCCGGTATCCCATAGCTATGGCACAGGGCGTGCAGGCCGCCGGCATAGCCGGAGCCGACCGCGCTGAATCTCCATTCGCTCCGGTACCGGTAGAGCTCTCCGGCAACGATGGCCGTCTCCACCGAATAACCGCCTTCCAGCGGGTAACGGAGCAGCTCTGTTCCATCCGCAGCGTTCATGATCCGCAGATAAGCACCGTCCAAGGAAGAGAAGCTCTGCTGCCGTTTCTGGGCTTCATGGATCGTCAGCACAAACGCAATGCGCTCGTACTCCGCAGGGATCAGGTCCAGCCGGACCGCAATCTGTGCGCGGTCAGCCACGCCGGTACCAACCCTTTGTTCAGGTTGCAATAATACTACAGACTGATGATGTGCAGCGGGATTCCCATAGAATATAAGATCCGCCGCAGTAGAGACCCGCTGTGCCTCCGTAAGAAGAACAGCAGAGCTATCAATCTCAATCCCGGCTCCCGCAGCCTGCCAGCCCAGGCCGATGATGATATGCGTAAGGAGGGGGTTGTCTTTGGTTATGCTGTATTTTTGCCCCTTGATAAGCTCAAATGTCATGAGAACCAGCCTTTCCTATGAGTAGTTCAAGCATGTATAAGTGCGGGTGGCAGACTCAGAATCTGCCCCGGCTTCCGGCATCCAGATTGGGATCATTCAGATCCGTCAGCCGCTCCAGCGCCTGCTCGTAGATTCGTACAATATCCTGTATCTTCTGAAACTCGGGGTCCGAAGGGCCCAGGTTGTCCATGAACATGCGCTGCAAGATTTTTTGGTAAAAGGAGATACGGCTCCCGACCAGCTTGCATTCGTAGTCAATGACCTCTTCAATCGAGTGCTGCTGAACGAAGTCCATCAGATCATCTGCAGGATTATTACGGGACTCGCGTTCGTTGCGTGCTGCCACCGGTGTGTTCACATTTTCGAGATTGACGGTCGAGCGTATATCGGTGAACAGAATGCCTTCTTTTGCCAGCATGACCTGAAAAGGCTTGTGCTTGAACAGCTCCTGCGCGACCAGCGTACACATCGCCGGATTCCGCAGCAGCATCCCGTCGAATGGATGAAGCACCCACCCGTCGTCATCGCGGTACAGGCTGAACGTGAAGTACTCGCCGCCGTACTCATATTTCAGGTTGATCGAACTCTCTGAGGTAAGCTCATATTGAAATGCATCCATTCCGGGTTACGCCTCCTGTATCTACTATGAATTTCTATTAGCATAGCAGAATATAGCGAATTTTGGGAGAGATGGGTTTCACCCGAAGTTCTTCTTTGTGAGAAGACAAGATTAGTTTGAACTTTCAGGATTTTCGGCGATTTAGCAGTGTGCGAATTCGACAAATCGTGCTATTATCTTCTTGAATTTATGATTAAGGAGGGAATTTATGTTAAAAAAGATATTGATTATTGGATTATGTCTATCCATTCTGTGGGTTAACTATCCCGGCATGATGAATCCGGTATTTGCAGCAGTTGCTCCACCGTCCGCTACGGGAGGAGAGGAAAGTATTGTTGCAAGCGGCTACACCTCCGGGGCGACCTTGAAGCTGTATCTGACGAATGGAACCCTGAAGGCTACAGAGCCCACGGTAACAGCAGCTACATATTCATTCATAAATGTAGAGCCGAACCCTCTAGGCTATTATGTGACACAGACTGTGGGCGGTGTAGAGAGTATGAACTCGGCCTTCGTATCCGCGAGTCTGCGCACACCTACGGCCAGCGCAGGCATCGGCTATATTGATGCCGGAAATATCTATCCGGGAGCTTCTATTGCGTTATATGAGAGCAGCGGACAGGCCATATCGGCTGTACCTGTGGATCAGGGCAACGGCAAGTTCCGGTTCAGCGGATTGACGGCCAGAACTACCTATTATGTTACGCAGAGCATCAACGGGGTGGTTAGCGGGGGGTCAACTCTAGCAACCGTCCAGCCGTCAGTGCCAAATGCACCTGCGGCAATGGGTGAGGAAGAGAGCATACGTGTGAGCGGGTACACCTCCGGGGCGACCTTGAAGCTGTATCTGACGAATGGAACCCTGAAGGCTACAGAGCCCACGGTAACAGCAGCCACGTATTCCTTCATAGATGTGGAGCCGAATTCTCTCGGCTATTATGTGACACAGACGGTGGGCGGCGAAGAGAGTACGAACTCGGCCTTCGTATCCGCGGGTCTGCGTACCCCCACTGCCAGCGCAGGCATCGGCTATATTGATGCGGGGAGTATCTATCCGGGAGCGTCCATAACGTTATATGAGAGCGGCGGACAAGCCCTTCCGGCCATACCTGTGGAACAGGATAACGGCAAGTTCCGGTTCAGCGGGTTGACGGCCAGAACCACGTATTATGTGATACAGAGCATCAACGGGGTAACCAGCGCCAACTCTAATTTCGCAACCGTGCAGCCGTCAGTTCCGGATGCCCCGGCAGCAGCAGGTGAGGAAGAGAGCATCAACGTGAGCGGATACACCTCCGGCGCGACCTTGAAGCTGTATCTGGCGAACGGAACCCTGAAGGCTACAGAGCCCACGGTAACAGCAGCCACGTATTCCTTCAAAGATGTGGAGCCAAATTCTCTTGGCTATTATGTGACGCAGACGGTCGACGGTGAAGAGAGCGTGAACTCGGCCTTCGTATCCGCGAGTCTGCGCACACCTACTGCGAGTGCAGGCATCGGGTACCTTGACACCGGGAATATCTATCCGGGGGCGTCCATTACGCTATATGAGAGCGGCGGACAGGCCCTTCCGGCCGTACCTGTGGAACAGGATAACGGAAAGTTCCGGTTCAGCGGGCTAACGGCCAGAACTGCCTATTATGTCACGCAGAGCATCAACGGAGTGATTAGCGGGGGCTCAACCCTAGCAACCGTCCTGCCGTCAGTGCCGGATGCCCCGGCGGCAACGGGTGAGGAAGAGAGCATCAGGGTGAGCGGATACACCTCCGGGGCGAACTTGAAGCTGTATCTGACGAATGGCACTCTGAAGGCAACGGCTTCATCCGTTACGGCAGCTACCTACAAGTTCCTGAATGTGGAACCCCACACTATGGGCTACTACGTGACCCAGACGTTGGATGGGGAAGAGAGTGTGAATTCCAGCTTTGTGAATGCCAAGCTTAGAACCCCTGTTGCGGCTGCCGGTATCGCCTATGTCGATGTCAGCAATGTCTACCCTGGGGCAGATGTAACCCTATTCGAATACACTGGCATCGAAGTGTCTGATACCCCTTCCGATCTTGGAAACGGAGCCTTTCGCTTCAACGGGTTAACAGCAACACAGTCCTATTACGCTGTTCAGAGCATTAATGGTGTAATCAGTGAAGCAACCAGAATCGTTACTGTGCTGCCCCTGCCATCTGCCCAATTGACGGCTGGAGCGGGTAACCGGCAAGTAACCTTGAACTGGAGCAGTGTAACCGGAGCTACCTATTATAATATCTACATGCAAGCTCCGGGGGAGAAGCTTCAATTACTTGAGACAACAGACGCTGTAACAACGAGCTATGAGGCCCTCGGACTCGCTAACGGGAAAACCTATATGTTCGTGGTAAGAGCGGGGAATGCCGGGGGGTTAGGCACTAAGTCTAATGAGGTAACTGTAACGCCGGCGACAGTCCCATCTGCCCCTACAGGGATTTCAGCAGTTGCGGGAGACGGTTCGGCTACAATTACGTTTATACCGCCTGCAGACGATGGAGGTTTTGCCGTTACAGAGTATAGAGTGACAGCTTCTCCAGGTAACATCGTGGCCAAAGGAACAGGAAGCCCTGTTACAGTGACCGGATTGGTTAACGGGACAAGCTATACTTTTACAGTGGAGGCCGTCAACGCACTGGGCAGCAGTGAGGCTTCTGCCAAATCTAATACGGTTGTCCCGGCAGCCCCCTATAGTGGCGGCGGTACTTCACCTGCACAACCGACAGCCGCTCCTGCAAGTACAACTGCGGATGTCCTGGTGAACGGCAAAGTTGAAAGTGCAGGCACAATAGTTACATCTTCACGCGGTGATCAGACTGTAGCTACTATTATTGTGGATACCGGTAAGCTGCAGCAACGGCTCGCTGAGGAAGGCAAGCAGGCGGTTATCACCATCCCTTACAGCGGTCAGGCGGCTGTGGTCATTGCTGAGCTTACCGGCCAAATGATCAAGTTCATGGAGGACCAGCAAGTAACACTGCTGCTGCAGACCGGGGCAGGTTCCTTTACACTGCCAACCTCGCAGATCCAAATAGCTTCCTTGGCCCAAAAGCTTGACAGCTCTGCTGAGGATATTAAGGTGCAGATTGAAATATCCAGACTGCCGGAGAGCAAGCTGCAAGTGGTCAATCAAGCTGCTGCACAGGGATCATTTACTTTGGTAGGACCTCCGGCAGATTTTGCGGTACGGGCTATCCATGGAAGTGCAACTGCCGAAGTGTCGATATTCAATACGTATGTGGAACGCATGCTTGTTTTGCCTGACGGGATTGATCCAGACCAAATCACGACAGGCATAACCGTGGACCCGGATGGCAAGGTGCGTCATATTCCAACCCGGTTAGTCATCGCTGGCGGCAAGGTTTACGCGAAAATGAACAGCTTAACTAATAGCATCTATGCTGTTGTGTGGCATCCGCTTGAATTCAAGGATCTAACAGGACACTGGGCCCGCCAAGCCGTTAACGATATGGGTTCGCGGATGGTGATCGAAGGTACAGGCGGTAATCTGTTCAGTCCGGACCGCGACATTACCCGGGCTGAGTTTGTAGCCATTCTCGTCCGTGGCTTGGGAATCAAGCCCATGACCGGACAATCTGCCTTCGCGGATGTGAATCCGACAGATTGGTATCACGGGTTCATCCAGGCGGCCCAAGCCTATAAACTGGTTGACGGCTTCGCGGATGGCAAATTCCTTCCCAATGAGCGGATTACCCGCGAGCAGGCCACGGTCATTATCGGCAGGGCCATGTCGCTTACGAATCTGAAGACCAGGCTGGCTGTCCAGCAGACGAGTGAAAATTTGCGCTCCTATGCAGATGGGGCTGAGGTCTCTCCTTGGGCGGCAAGCGGCATGATCTCCAGTATCCAGTCAGGTATTATTAATGGAAGAAGCAGCACGATACTGGCACCGGCTGCTTATATTACCCGGGCTGAGGTTGCTACGATTATCCAGCGGTTGCTTCAGAAGTCAGATCTAATCTAAACCATACACTCAGCGGTAAAAGCTAAAAAGCAGCGATTCTCCTGTATTGGAGGATCGCTGCTTTTCATTTGCAGGCGCTTGTGTTCTACTTGGGCAAAGGTATAGCAGGCAGCTTCAACACCGCGCTTAGTCCTTCCCCAGGAGGACTCTCCAGAACAAGCTTGCCCTTATGGGCTTCGGCAATGCGGGCGACCATCGGGAGGCCAAGCCCGTGGCCCTGGCGGACGGGATGGGTCCGCTTCCCGGAGTAAGGCAGCAGGACCAGCTCCGGCAAGTGCTCCGCCGGAACTCCCTGACCATTGTCCGATACGGACAAGGCGAAACAGGAGTCTTCCCCGCTGCGGAGGATGCTAATCTCAATCCGGCACCCATCCGGGTTATGCCGGATGCTGTTCTGGACCAGATTGCTTACTGCACGGTAGAGCAGCTTCTCATCGCCCATCACTTGCAGGCGCTCGTCCATATTGCACAGGTCCAGTGAATAACGCTCCTCCAGGCCGTTATTAATGAAGTCGGATACCACGGTCCGGGCCAGAGCGGATAAGCGTACCGGCTTAAGCTGCAACGGCTGCATGTCATACTCCAGCATAGAGACGAGGTTCAGGTCGCTCACCAGCGACCTTAGCTGCTCGCCTTGGCGGCGGATTATGGCAGCCTGCTGGCGTTGCTCTCCGGTCAGGTTGTCCTGCTCCTCCAGATTGCTCGCGTAGCCCAGGATCATCGAGAGCGGGGTGCGGATGTCATGGGAGATCCCGGCGATCCAGTTGGAGCGGGCTTCATCCCGTGATTTCAGCTGCGAGCTCCGGGTCTGCAGGGTAGCGGAAGCCGAATTAATGCTCTCGGACAAATCACTGAAGAGTCCGGCAGTCTCCAGGTTAACCGGCTTGTCTTTGGCCAGGGCATGAATGCTGTTGATCAGGGGCCGGATATTGCGGATCAGCCGGGTGCCGATGAACAAGGAGAGGGCCACGGCCAGTACCACATTGCAGATCAGGAGCAGCAGCACTCTTAAGGGAAGGGAGCGCAGCCAGTCCGTCAGGTATCCGAGCTGGTATTTTTCATATGAATATTTAGGATAGCCTACGACAATAAGTCCTTCTGGATGCTCCCACATATACACAGGATATTCCAGCAAGTAGTAGCGTGAGAACTTCGCCACCTCTATGATGTTGTAAGCTTGCGGAACCTCCGGCGGCAGCTGCTCACTCCACGTTACCTTGCCTCCGGCATCCAGCAGCATGGCCCAGGCCCGGTTCTGCTGAAGCAGCGCGGCCGCCTTGGGATTCAGGGAGTACTTGCCGTCTGACCCTTGCAGAGCTGAGGATATTTCCCTTACGACCTTCTCCGGCGAAGCCTCCTGATGGGTCTCCTTGAAGATTAGCAAGCCGAGCAGAATCAGATTGAACAGGAGCAGGAGCGCAGAGACCAGCAGGGTGGAGCCTACGAATTTGCGTAAAATCCGGACCGCACTGTCCATTAGAGCGCCTCCAACACCAAGAGCTTATACCCAAGCCCTCTGACCGTCAGCAATTGTACCGGCTTCGAGGGATCGGCTTCGATCTTCTCGCGGATACGCCGCATATGCACCATTAAGGTATTCTCATACCCGTAGCTGTCATCTCCCCATACCGCCAGGCAGAGAGCATCGCTGGTCACAATCCGGCCGCGGTTCTCATAGAGCTTGACCAGAATGGCGTGCTCTTTAGCCGTCAGAGGCAGCTCCTGGCCGTCTCTTCGTACCACAGCGCTGTTCAGATCCACCACTTGCTCACCTGACTTGAAGACAGGCAGCCGTTCTGGAATCGGCGAGGCATATACCCGCTTCAGCACAGCGCTCAGACGCAGCATTAACTCCCTCGGCAGAAAAGGCTTGACGATATAATCGTCGGCTCCCAGGCCCAGCCCCAGCAGCCTGTCCTCATCTTCACCTCGCGCAGACAGGAATAGTACCGGCATATCAGAGAAGGTGCGTATGGCGGAGAGAAGCGAGAACCCGTCCCCGTCCGGCAGCATCACATCGAGAATGGCGATATCCGGCTTTTCCTGGCGGCACATGGCGAGGGCACTGCTATAATCTCCAGCCGCATAGATGCGGTAATACCCTTCTTTTCGTAAAAAAAGCTCGATCATCTCACGTATTTTCGGTTCGTCCTCAACGATCATTATTTTGCGGTTCTTCATGTTATTCAATCGTCATCACCCATGAATTAGTATACACGATCAGGCGGTGAAGAATGGAGGAACCGGTGTATTTAAGGTAGGCGTAAGGTTATCTTCAGCCTGGAGCAAGGGAAGGCCTCTATGCTTGGAAGCAAGAGCCAACTTGAGAGAAATGGAGCTGAACTGGAACCTATGAACACTCAACCAATTATCGAGACACAGCAATTGACCAAGACCTATGGGGGAACGCCCCGGGTGGATCAGGTAAATCTAAAGGTGCAGCAGGGAGAGATTTTTGGCTTCCTGGGTCCGAATGGAGCAGGGAAGACGACTACGCTCAAGATGCTGCTGGGACTGGTGCAACCCACCCAAGGAACCGTTAAGCTGTTCGGCCAAGAGCTGCGGAACCACCGGCTGGAGATTCTGAACCGGACGGGTTCCCTGATTGAGTCGCCTTCCTATTACGGACATCTGACGGGCCTTGAGAATCTGAGAGTCATGCAGCGGCTGCGCAGCCTGCCTGCCAAAAATATTGATAAGGTATTGCAGATTGTCCGGCTGGATAATCACCGGCACAAGCCTGCCGGGCAGTATTCACTCGGAATGAAGCAGCGCCTGGGTCTGGCTATGGCCTTGCTGGCTTTCCCGAGTCTGCTGATTCTGGACGAGCCTACGAATGGGCTCGATCCTGCGGGGATCGGAGAGATCCGGGAGCTGATTAAATCCTTGCCTGCCCAGTATGACATGACGATTGTGGTATCCAGCCACCTGTTGTCGGAGATTGAGCAGACTGCTACATCGGTTGGCATCATCAGTGACGGCAAGCTGCTGTTCCAGGGGGCGATGGCTGCGCTTCAGGCGCAGAACCGGGCGGCGGTTCACTTTCGGATCGATGATCCCGCCCGGGCAGTCCGGATACTGTCGGAGCACGGGTATAGGCCCATAATGCAGGAGCGGCAGCTGGTGTTCAGCGCCATGCCGGACTCTGAGGTGGCCCGGGTCAATGAAATTCTGGTGTCCGGCCAGATTGCTGTGAGCCGGATCGTGGAGTCGAGGAAGAGTCTGGAGGATATCTTCCTGGATCTTACCGGAAAGGAGCGGAGCCTGTGATGAAAGCCTTGTTCCTGGAATACTACAAAATCCGGAGGAGAAAGGTATGGGCGATGCTGACCCTCTTTCTGGCCGCCGAGCTGGGCTGGGCGGCCATGTCCATGAGCATCTCGATCTCGCGGAGTGCGGACAATGCTACCTGGGAAGCGCTGATTTTCAGCCTCTCGTCCATGAACGGGCTGTTCCTGCCGATTCTGTCGGCGATTGTGGTGTCAAGGATTTGCGACATGGAGCATAAAGGGGATACCTGGAAAATGCTGATGACTACTTCTGTCGGACGCCAGACGGTGTATGCCGCCAAATTCTTCTGTGCCGGAAGTTTGATCCTTTACGGCATTCTGGCCCAGGTTGTTTTTATTGCCGGCTTCGGTATGTTCCATAGACTCGCAGAACCGCTTCCGGCAGGCCTGCTGCTGCAGTTCACTGCGGGTACTCTGATTGCCAGTCTGCTGATTATTGCGATGCAGCAATGGATATCGCTGGCGGTGAAGAATCAGGCATTTGCCCTGTGTCTTGGCATGCTGGGCGGGTTCCTGGGGACGACCGCAAGCTTGTTCCCTGCCGCTGTCCGTCAGTTAGTCGTCTGGTCTTATTATTTGGATCTCAGTCCGGTGACTTATGTGTATAAGGCTTCATCAGGAACCTATGTTACCGGAAGCATGCCTCTGATTCAGTTAAGTGCAGCTCTGATACTGACACTGGTTCTGTATGTTGCCGGGAATACCCATGTCTCCAAACAATCGGTCTAAGGAGGAGAACTTATGCTTAGAAGTGTTGCTGCCGAATGGCCCAAGCTGCGCCGCTCGCGGATGGGGCTGGTGCTGGTCAGTCTGCCTGTGGTCAGCCTGATGATCGGCTGTGCTAATTTTGTGATGAACCGGGAGGCCTTACAGGGAGAATGGTATAGTCTATGGACTCAGGTAAGCTTATTTTATGGAGAGTTCTTCCTGCCGATTCTGATTGCCATCTGCTGCGCGTTTGTCTGCCGGCTGGAGCATGTGAACCGGAACTGGAACATGATCCTGGCTGCTCCGGTATCCATAACCAGTCTCTTTATAGCCAAGCTTGTTATTGTGGGCGTGCTGATTGCCGGAGCGCAGACGCTATTCCTTCTAATGTATTGGACGGCAGGACAGATGCTGTCTTTGACGGGGGACTTTCCAATGGACATCATCCTGTGGACCCTGCGCGGCTGGGTGGCTTCGCTGAGTATTGCTGCCCTGCAGCTCGGCTTGTCCATCCGTATCCGCAGCTTTGCCACACCCATCGGAATCAGTCTATGTGCGGTTTTTGTCGGGCTGGGCCTGTATGTGCTCAAGCTGGGGCTGCTGTTCCCATATTCGCTGCTGACCATTGGCATGGGCGTGCTTACCCAGCGCGGACTGACGGCTATGGAGAATCTGCTATTCTTTCTGATGAATGGAGTGTACCTTGTAGTTCTGTCAGTCTGGTCGATCCGCAGGCTGAGGTATAATGATGCGGGTTGAGCCCTGCCTGAACGATGGGAAACGGACAATGCATTCACTTGTTCCGGTATTCCTGCGGCGTACAGCCATAATGCTTCTTAAAGATTTTAATGAAGTGGGGAGGAGCCAGGAAACCAAGCTGCCCGCTGACTTCCGTGATTTTGAGGTCGGTGCTGCGCAGCAGGTGAACGGCCCGCTCCATTCGGGTATGGTACAAATAATCGCCGATTGTTTCGCCGGACACGGTCTTATACACTTTGGATAAATATACAGGATGCAGCTTCACATGGTCTGCAACCGTCTGAAGGGAGATCCCTTCGGCAAGATGCTCCTGGATGAATGTCCGAACCTTGGAGGCGATCTTCTGGTGGGAATCCTCAACCTGACGGGAGGCCTTTGCGCGCAAGGCAGCGATCTGCTTCTCGGCCCACTGGAAAATTCGCTGTCTTGAAAGCTGCGATTTCTTCCGCAGGAGCAGGTAGAACTCTTCACCGAGCTGGGTTTCCACATCTCCTTCCCCGGAGGAGAACGTCACGGCGAAGGAGGATGATAGATATAGAAGCGTTGTAAATAACTGGTCATGTGTCGGTTCGTTGTCAAGCTCGCTCACGGACAGAATCCGGCCGATCTTGGCAAGGGCCTCATCCCAGTTTTCCGATTCCAGTAAGGAAGGAAGAAGAGGGGGGAGGTGCAAATGGTTGAGGTTTTGCCCTTGCGATTGTGACTCGGATTCGTCAATTGTAATGAAGTAGCTTTTATTTTTGCCGACATTTCTTATAAGTGAGGATACAGAGGCTAGGTATGTTTCTGATATGTTCTCAGGGAATGTCTGGATGTTGCTTAGACAAATCGAAAGGGAGCCTGACAGGAATTTTTGCACGTTGTTTTGTACCTTGACCGCATAAGAATCGATTAGCGAAAGGTCTGGCGCTTCGTTGCTTTTGATCAGAAAAACAAGATAGCCTTGCTCGGTATTGCAATGCCATAGCTCGAAGAGCTCCTGAAACACCTCTTCGGTGATGTTGCCGACAGCGAACTCCAGAAGGGACAGCGATTGAAGATTGTATCTGGAGAAATCCTCCTCCAACCGGATGAGCATCAGCATATAGGAGTCGCCCGGGAGGAACGAGATATCAAGCATGGCCAGGCGTTCCTCCAATATGTCGGCCTGCATCGGTTTGTTCTGGAGCAGGTCTGTGAGCAGCTGGCTGCGCAGCAGCGGCTTGTTGGCGTGCAGCGTATGTTTAATCCGTTGGAAGGAGCTGATTTCGGCCCATTCCAGCTCAATATCGGTTATCGCCTGCCCAACGGCATGCGTCAAGGCAGCGATGTCAACCGGTTTTAACAAGTAACGGATTGTTCCATACTGAATCGCCTTCTGGGCATATTCGAATTCGTCATGTCCGGATAAGATGATGCACCTGATCTTGCGGGAGAAATGCCGGATGCGTTCGATGAGCTCAAGACCGTCCATCTCCGGCATCCGAATATCGGTAATGATGATATCAATGGCATGTCTCGTCGCGGTCTGGAGTGCTTCTTGGGCCGAGTAAGCCCGGTGCACCTCTTCAATGCCGTATTCTTCCCATGGAATGGTAAGTGCTAAGCTATCGACAACTGATGTTTCATCATCGACAATAAGTAATTGATACATACGGGGCCATCCTCCTAATCTTTCCTCTTGGGCCAATGCAGAATAACACATAAGCCGCCTAAAGTGCTGGGTTCGATCTCCATGCGGGAGGGCGCATCGAAATAAATCTGCATGCGCTGCCCGATATTCCACAACGCGCAGCCCATTTCCTCCCCGGGTGGCTGCTTGATACGTGTCATCAATTGTTGGATGCTTTCGCCCGACATTCCAATGCCGTCGTCCTCAACGATGAGCTGGTAATGGCCGGTGTCTTCGATTCCGGTAATCCGGATCAGCCCCTCGCCTTGCTTCTTCTCAATCCCGTGAATGACACTGTTCTCCACCAGAGGCTGCACCAGCAGCTTCGGTACGGACAGCAGCTTCATCGAATCGGGCACCCTGATTTCGTAATTCAAACGTTCCATGCGCAGACACAGAATGTTTAAGTAGTTCCCGACGACTCCCAATTCCTTCTCCAGTGTCGTCGTCGGCTTGTCCAGCCGGGTGGTGTACCTGAAATATTGAGCGAGATTCTGCGTCATCGCGGTGACAGCCTCGTCATTGCCGAGGCGCGTCATATTGTCGATGAAGAACAAACAATTATACAGAAAATGCGGATTGATTTGCGCTTGCAGCTGTTTAACCAAGGCTTCCCGCGACATGATTTTCTCCTTATATACCTTCTCGATCAAGTCCTCGATCTGCGCGGCCATCTCGTTAAAGTTAATATAGAGATAATCGAATTCGTTGTGGCTGCGTCTTACAATCCGGTGCGAAAAATCTCCGTGCTTCAGCAGCCTCACGCCCTTAAGCAGCTCGAGAATCGGAATTTGTACCTTCCTGTACAGGAACAGTGCTGTTACCACGCCGCCCATAAAGAGCATAGCGCAAGCGGCGTAGAAGTAATTCCGGGTTCTCTCAATAGGCCGCAGTGCTTCGTCCAAT
Source organism: Paenibacillus sp. FSL R7-277 (assembly GCF_000517965.1). Taxonomy (NCBI): domain Bacteria; kingdom Bacillati; phylum Bacillota; class Bacilli; order Caryophanales; family Paenibacillaceae; genus Paenibacillus; species Paenibacillus sp. FSL R7-277. The sequence continues at coordinate 264,770 of NZ_ASPX01000034.1, read as the reverse complement.
GGCAGATAATCTACCAAGTACCACCCCAGCTTGTCGGATTGCAGGAAATTGACCATATATCCGATCCCGCCTACCGTTATGATTTCAGAGCCTTCCATTCGATTGTTCAGGAGAGGCAGCAGCTGCGGCAAGAGCTCGTTCACTTGGTCGTCGCCCGAGTAGCCGCTTAGAATAACGGAGTCACCCTTGCGGTAGAAGAACGAATTATTACTGCTGCTGTCGGACCTGCTCAGCATTGCACGCAGATTATCCTGGGGGAAAGTAACCCGAATGGAGTACGACGGATGAATCCTATAAGCAACGAACTGCCCGGATTGTGTCTCCAATGTCCATTGATTATCCGGCGTAGCCTGCGGAGGGCTGCTGTCGGAGGATGGGGAGCCGATCCATTGATGCAGCAGGGAAGAATAGATGGAAATCTGATTGTTCCATCCTTCAGAGAAGCTTTGCAGCTTCATTTTGTCCGTCAGATCCTGAATCAATTTAATTTGATCATATTTGTCCATTAGATCGATGGAGGGCAGCAGGCCGACCTTAGAATCCGTCTCCAGCGCGGTAGCTACCATCGAGAGTTGTCCTACGTTATGATCCAGGTTCTGTATTAGAAAACGCATCCTGTTCAAATTGTTAGTTTTGATATCCTCTTTCACGGTGGTAAGACTGGTATTAATGGTGACTGTGTACATAACCATCACAATGACTGTGGATAGCAGGATGAGCGAAAGGATCGTATAGAATGTCCGGTACTGCTTGAACATGAGGCATCTTTCCTTCATTAGATAGACTGGTGTACACCCATTGTAGGATTCCTTATGTCTTTTTACAATGTCCCCCGGAGCGGATATTAAGATCGCGTTATTCACCTTTGGATCGCGCTATATCTGTATGGAGTTTAGGGGTCTTACAATAAAGGAGACATAGAAATTCATTTCACAGGGGGAGCTTATGGAAACCTATATTAACACATCATCCAAGAAAGCGGTGCGCCTGAAAAAAGTGCACAGAAATGACAGCTGGCATCTCTACCTAATGCTGCTTCCTGCTGTTGTGCTGACCGCTATATTTGTTTATGCACCCATGGGAGGCCTTGTCATGGCGTTCCAGGACTACAAACCTTATCTGGGCATCACAGGCTCCAAATGGGTCGGACTCGATCAATTTAAGTTCCTGTTCGAGTATCCGGACAGTGTTCAGGTGATCTGGAATACACTTCGGATCTCAGTGCTCAAGCTGATTTTCGGATTGATCTCAACGTTAACCTTCGCCTTGCTTATCAATGAGGTGCGCGTAAAATTTGTACGCAGTGCGGTTCAAACTCTGGTATTTCTTCCCCACTTCCTGTCGTGGGTCGTGCTTGGAGGTGTCTTCATTGAATTGTTGAACCCGGATTACGGGCTGGTCAACCGGCTGCTTCAAGCATTAGGTATGCAACCGATCTTCTTCCTTGGCGATAATAACTGGTTTTTGTTTACTCTGGTATCGAGTGAGGTATGGAAGGAATTCGGGTATGGATCGATTATCTTCATTGCGGCTTTGGCAGGGATTAACCCGGCCCTTTACGAAGCGGCGCAGCTGGACGGGGCAGGGAAGTGGCGGCAAATGCGGAGTATTACGCTCCCGTCACTTCTGCCCACGATTTGTGTAGTCTTTACGCTGTCGCTGAGCCAGGTGCTCAATGCCGGATTCGATCAGGTATTTAACCTGTATAACTCTCTGGTGTATGAAAAAGGAGACATTATCGACACGTTCGTTTACCGAATCGGTTTGATTGGCGGCAACTTCAGCTTTGGTACGGCAATTGGGTTATTCAAGTCTGTTGTGGGCTTGTTCTTGATCATCGGAGGCTACAGGCTGGCCTATAAAGTGGCAGGCTACAAAATATTCTAAGGAGCGTATCATATGCATGCAACTAGAACGAAAGAACGATGGTTTTATTCCATAAATAATCTATTCATGCTGTTTCTGGCAGCGATTTGTATTTTACCTCTCATCCATGTCGTATCCATTTCATTGAGTTCAAGCCCTGCTGTCCTGTCGAACCAGGTGACATTTTGGCCCATTGGTCTCAATTTTAACGCTTTTGAGAAAACGCTGGGGGACCCCCGTTTACTCAACTCCCTCTGGGTATCCATGCAGCGGGTCTTTCTAAGCTTGTCCCTGGGCTTGCTGATCAATTGTTTGGCGGCATATGTTTTATCGAAAGAAGGGGGACGGGGCGGAATTGCCGGGTATAAAGCGTTTGTAGCTTTTTTCGTCATCGCTATGCTCTTTAATGGAGGGATGATCCCCACTTACCTGGTTGTGACCAAGGTGGGGCTCTACAATTCCATTTGGGCGCTTGTGCTTCCAAGCTTGGTGAATGTCTTTTATTTAATCCTGATTATGAACTTCTTCAAGGCATTACCGAAGGAGCTGGAAGAAGCGGTCTTCATGGATGGTGCCAATCATTGGCAGGCTTTTTCGAAATTGTTCTTGCCGCTCTCGCTTCCGGTACTTGCGACGGTTGGATTGTTCACGGTTGTTCATGACTGGAATGAATGGCTTGCCGGTTCGATCTATATGAAGGCGGATAATCTTCCGCTTAGCTCGTTCCTGAAGACGATTATCGCCGTTCCGATGGTGAACGGGAATAATGCCGCAGACATTGCCAAATTAAACAGCCGTTCGATCAGTTCTGCACAAATTCTGGTTGGAGCGCTGCCCATCCTGCTCATTTATCCGGTGCTGCAGAAGTTCTTTACGAAGGGCTTGGTGATTGGGGCGGTCAAGGAGTAAGCACAAAATCATGGATATTGTGGAGGTCACGAGAATGATAGGAACATGGCATGCGATAGTGGAAACGAAGATTGCCAAGCTGAAAATTACTTTCAGCATAAAGGATACAAATGGAGAGTATTCCATATCGGCAGTAGTGGAATCCTTCCCGGTAGCATTGGATTTCGATCACGTTACAGTGGAAGGCAGCGGTCTGCGGGCATCCGGGAGAGCGAAGTCCCTGCAGGAGGGGGAGGCTTACCTTGAACTGATATTCTCACAAAATAAGTTCACAGGAACTCTTAATATTCCAACTTTTGGAACCCTTTCCTTGGCGGGAGAGCGTGGCCCAGGGACATCTTTGACTGATTTGTTAGAACAAGAACTGGACCAGTATCGTATGACTGGAGTCGTGGAACGAACAGAGGAGAGTATTGCGGCAGCTGTGGAGCAACTGCTCGGCCAGTTGTCCTTGCAAGAGAAAGTGGGGCAAATGAGCCAGTGCCTGGCGTCGGACTTCTCGTTTGGGGAGGAGGTTGCTTCTGAACCGCCGGAGAAGCTCGTTGCAGAGGGGAAGGCCGGTTCCATTCTCGGGGCTTTCGATATCAACCGTGTGCTTGAGCTGCAGCGTATTGCTGTTGAGCAATCACCGCATAACATCCCGTTATTCTTCAATGCCGATGTCATTCACGGCCATCAGACCATCTTTCCGGTGCCACTCGCCTGGTCTTGCAGTTGGGATACAGAAGGAATTCAGCGGGCATGCGCGATTGCGGCAAAAGAAGCTTCCTCCGCAGGCATTACCTATAATCATGGCCCGATGGTAGACATTACGCGTGATCCGAGATGGGGCCGTGTCGTTGAAGGTGCAGGAGAAGATCCTTATTTGGGCGCCCGGATTGCAGAAGCACAAGTAAGAGGCTTTCAGGGCAATTCCCTATTTGATCAGGACACGATTATTGCCTGCTTAAAGCATTTTATCGCCTATGGTGCGGCGGAGGGCGGCCGTGATTATAATACAGTCGATATCTCGGAAGGCACGCTAAGGAATGTTCATTTGCCTCCGTTCCAAGCGGGAATTCAGGCCGGTGCCGGCTCGGTCATGAATGCATTCAATATTTATCAAGGCGTTCCGGCGGCTGGAAGCAAGTTCCTGATGAAGGATTTGCTCAGGAACGAGCTCGGCTTCGATGGCATCCTGCTTTCCGACTATGGGGCTATCGAAGAAATCTCGATTCATGGCTGCGCCGAGGATGAGGCCGAAGCTGCCCGAATGGCGCTTGATGCTACGATGGATATCGAGATGGTAACCCGCGCATTTGCGAACCAATTACCGAAATTGATCGGGGAAGGCATCGTGAAGGAAGAGCAGCTGGATGAGGCAGTCCGGCGTATTCTCACCTACAAATATAGAATCGGCATTATGGATGATCCATTCCGGTATATCCGGCCGAAGAAAGCACTGGAGTGTCAGTTCTCTGAGGAACATCTGCAGGAGAGCAGGGCGCTTGCGCGTAAATCGATCGTGCTGCTCAAGAACGACGGAGTTCTTCCATTGAATGCAAGTTCCGGTACGGTTGCGTTGATCGGTCCGTTCGCAAGAAGCAAGGATTTGCTGGGTACATGGCAATTCTCGAGACATGGGAATGCGACGGTTACCCTGGAACAAGGTGTAACGGAAGCTGTTAGCGGAAGACGGGTGTTCATTGCCGACGGCTGCGCAGTTGACCAGCCCATTGACGGTGGATATGAGGCTGCACTGCAGGTTGCTGAAGAAGCGGATGTAATCGTATTGGCGTTGGGAGAATCCAGCCGGATGAGCGGAGAAGCCGCTTCCCGTATGAATATTACACTCCCTGAGGTTCAATTGAAGCTGGCCGAAGAGATAGCGAAGCTCGGCAAGCCGACGGTGCTGGTCTTAACGAATGGGCGTCCTTTGATACTGGATTGGTTCGATCGTCATGTCAATGCTATCGTGGAGACCTGGTTTCTGGGGTCCCAAGCTGGACATGCTATCGCCGACGTGTTATTCGGCCAGTATAATCCTTCGGGAAAACTGACGATGAGCTTCCCTAGGCATGCAGGTCAAATTCCAGTCTATTATAATCATTTCAATACGGGAAGACCGGCATCACAGGAGAAGCACTTCAGTTCCAAATATTTGGATGGTTCCAATGATCCGCTGTATCCGTTCGGATTCGGGTTAAGCTATACTACCTTTGACTATTCGGAGATTAAGCTGGATAAGCATGTACTGAAGCGGGCAGACAGTCTGACAGTTCAAGTTACAGTTGCGAATACGGGGCAGGCTCAGGGTGAAGAAATCGTTCAGCTGTACATTCAGGATATCTGCGGCAGCGTCGTCCGACCGGTCAAGGAGCTGAAGGGCTTCGAAAAGGTATGCTTATCCCCAGGTGAAAGCAGGGAAATCCATTTTATAATTACGGAAGAGGATCTGAAATATTATGCCGCGGATCTTACCTTCAAAGCGGAAGCCGGTGATTTCAAGATTTATGTGGGTCCGAATTCGCGGGATGTTCAAGAGGTGAGCTTTCGGCTGGAATAAGTGACACCTATGTTTGGATTAGGTTATCTGAAGTTAAGAATGCGTTATATCTGTGGAGTGACAGCGATTTTATAATCAAAGGGTAAGATAGAAAACAAATACGGGGGGTTCAGTATGAATCACACAAGAAAGAAGTTGTCAGCATTACTCGCAGCAGTCCTCATGTTAGGAACACTGGCGGCTTGCTCCGCGCAAGACAAAAACTCGGATGCAGCAAGTCCGGAGAGCACGGCCGGAGCGGAGTTAAACATCGTAAACGGCAAGATTGAGCCTGCGGTCACCATAAAAACCATCAGAGCTGAGGATCCGACCGGGAGCTTCAGAGAAGGAGAGAGCTGGTCTGATAATGTACACACGCGCTGGGCTAGAGATACACTTGGAGTCAATATTGAAACCTTGTGGGGATCGGCCATGGCGGATGGGTCATACAATACGAAATTAAAGCTGATGCTTTCTGCCAATGATACATTACCGGATGTATTCGTCGTCTACGATAAAGATGTTGCGAACATGTTTATCGAATCTGGCAAAGTGCTGGATGCAGGGGCTGCTTTTGAGAAGTACGCCTCTCCGGTCTGGAAGGAAGCGATGGCTGAGAATGAAAGGGCATGGCTTCCGTTTACCAGAGACGGACAAAAATTCGGCATTCCGATTATCAGTAATTCGATGGGAAGCCAATCCGCGATGTGGATTCGCCAAGATTGGCTGGATAAACTGAATTTGAAGGCTCCCACGACCGTTGAGGAATTGGAGCAGGTCATGGATGCCTTCGCGAACCAAGATCCTGACGGCAATGGACAGAAGGATTCGGTTGCGCTGGCGTTCGGCATGAAGGATAAAGTTAGCGGCTATGTCATTGGAGATGGATCGTGGATTTATGGGTTGTTTGGAGCAATTCCTGAAAGATGGTATCCGGGAGAAGACGGCAAACTTCAGTACGGATCTGTTCAACCCGGTGTGAAGACAGCGCTCTCGAAGCTTAAGGAATGGAAAGACAAAGGTTATATTGCAACCGATGTCGCGCTTCATGATATCAATAAAATGGTGGAATTGGTTGCTGGGGGGAAGGTGGGTATCATTGGCGGCCAAAGCTGGTTTATGACCTATCCGGGAGCGCTGGCGCTTGGCTCGAATCCGAATGCAATGTTTACCCCGTTCCCGCTTCCTAAAGGGGCCGATGGTACGAATATGAGAACTGTCAATGATCCTTATAACGGTGTTATCCTGATCAGCAAGGATATATCGGAAGAAGCGCTTCAAGCCTTATTTCACTACCAGAATAAGATGTTTTCCGCTTATGAAAGTGACGATCCGTTTATCTTCAAAGGTTACCAAGAGGGCTACGACTATGTAATCAAAGATGGTAAGGCTACCGCTGATACCAAGGATATTCCCGGCGGCAAAATAGGGACGGACAAGTATACGCTGACGGGTGTATATGCCATGTATCCATCTAAAATGTTGGCAGTTGATCTCAAACTGGCAAGAGGTGAGGAACTGACCAATAATGATCTGGCAGTCTTGGCGAATGTCGGGATCGTATCGGGTGATATTACTCCATTGGACATGACGACAAGAAAAGGATTACTGGTTATTTCTGAACAAACATCCGCGGATGTACCGGATTATTTCCAGGGTCCAACTACAGACACGATGTTATCCAGAAGCGAGCTGCTTAAGAAGCTTCAAATGGACACTTATACAGAAATTCTATATGGGAAGAAGCCGGTGGAAGCTTTCGATGAGTTCGTCAGTAAGTGGAAATCCTCCGGTGGTGACGAAATCACGAAGGAAGTCAACGAATGGTATGATTCTGTAAAATAATACGGTGTAACGGCCTTGGTTAAGAAATTCCAGGGCCGTTTTAAATGAGATTGAACTCATATATTGGATTGTAACTCTTCCCCGCTACGACCCCAAAAATCTGTGAAGGAGAGAATTAGGATGGAGAAAGAAATTCCTACTGCCATAACACAAGGTGATGTTTTGTTTGATATAGATGAGGTTGATGGACAAATTTCCATGTTCGACCGGAGCTTTGCGGGAAGCATTGTTCTTCCGCTGTTCAGGAAAATGGATGAGACTATTAAGGGGAAAGTCACGGTGAACGATATCGAGCTGGACAGGGTCTGGTTGCGCACGTTCACGCAAATAAAAAATACACAGGTGCTTGGATTGCCTGTACGTCACATCATACGGGAGTATGGAAGGACATATAAGGTTCGAATCGAGGGATTCGTAGACATGACAGGGGTTATGATGGAGCCGCAAGAGATCACCGTTACGACTCTGCCCCGTAAAGAACCCGTATCCGGATATGAAGAGCATGACCGTGTGGCGTTAGAGGCCGCCAGAGAGGGCATTGTGCTGCTTAAGAACGAAGGCAATATACTTCCACTAAGCAAGGGTGAGCTGCTGAATGTGTTTGGCACCGGCTTGTTCGATTTTCGCGCGGGTACTGTAGGTGCGGGTAAAATTAACCCCCGATACCTGATCAGTATGATTCGGGCCATTGAGGAGCACAGCGAGTTCACTTTGAATTCTGAAGTCCAGGCCTTATATGGAAACGGAACAGAAACACTACCAGACAAGGGGATTTTGGAATCCGCATATCGGCAGTCTAAGGTTGCCCTGATCGTGATCTCCAGGAGATCCGGAGAATATCTGGACAACAGTGCCGTCCCGGGCGAGTATTACTTGTCTTCCGACGAGGAGGCAATGATTAGCGCTGTCTCCGGAACCTTTGAACAGACGATTGCTATTGTGAACTCGGGGTATCCGATGGATATGGCCTGGGTGGAGAAGTATAACATCAAGACGCTGATCAATTGCGGATTTGCCGGGATGTTCGGCGGGCTGGCTTTGGTTGAAATTCTTGACGGAAGAGTTAATCCTTCAGCCAAGCTGCCCGATACATGGAGCTATGACTATTACGATCATCCGGCAAGCCGCAACTTCTATGATGCTGTGGACGGGAAGCCGGTTCTGAACAGCAGCTTGCCGCAATTTGTAGACACTTATTATGAAGAGGATATCTATGTGGGATACCGTTATTTCGAGACATTCCGGAAAGCGGTAGCCTACCCCTTCGGATTCGGGCTTAGCTATACGACCTTTGGCCTGAATATCAGCAGCTTGGAGCATGGCGATGAGGGAACGACATTGAAGGTGCAGGTTAAGAATACAGGAAATACCTCAGGGAAAGAGGTCGTCCAGGTATACGCAGAAGAGCCGGACGGAAAGCTGGAGAAGCCGTCCCGTAAGCTGATTGCTTTTGCCAAGACGGAAGCCTTGAAGCCTGGTGAAACGCAGGAGATTATTTGCCATATTCCTATTGTACGTTATGCTTCCTTCGACTCAGATACGGCTTGCTGGCTGATGGAAGAAGGCCGCTATATCATCTGGGCGGGTACATCAGTGATGCATGTGCAAAAAGCCGGAGAATTCGAGCTCACAGAGAATCGTACGCTGAAGAAAGTCGTTAACCGAATGGTCCCTCCTGTTCCTATTCAGACGCTGTCCAAGCTTGATCCCGAAGCGACCTATCCCCAAGGGGCCTTCTCCGGGTTAAAGCCGGATGCTACTGAGCTTACACCGAAGGCGAATCGTCCGAAATATCAAGATAAGTTGCCGGTTGCCACAGAAGTACCGGACACCATTATTAAATTTACGGATGTGATAAAGCAGCCGGAGCGGCTGGACAGCTTTGTGAAGCAGCTTTCCGACGAAGAGCTGGCACGATTGTCTGTGTGCGGATCCAGCGGCTGGGGCATGCATGAGAAGGGCGAGGCCGGAAGGGTATTCCTGCTGGACCGCTATGATATGAAGCCTTTTGTGGTCGCCGATGGCAACAGCGGGGTTAATCTGAAACAACCGAATATAGGGATGCCGACCAGTACTGTCGTATGCTCTTCATGGAATACGAAATTATCCTATGAAGTAGCCAGAGTCATAGCCGAGGAAGCATCGGAAAATAACATTCATATGATCCTCGCTCCAGGGATGAATATTCACCGGAATCCGCTTAACGGCCGTCACCCGGAGTACTTCTCCGAAGATCCTTACCTTACAGGCATGATGGCAGGTTATTTCAGCAAAGGTCTGGAAGAGCACGGGGTATCCAGCTGCTTGAAGCATGTTGTTGCGAACAACTGCGAGACAGTCCGCAACCGCAATCACAGCTTGATCACGGAGCGCGCACTGAGAGAGATCTATCTGAAAGCCTTCGAGGTGGCGCTTGAAGTCCATCAGCCGGATTCCATCATGACGGGGTATAACGCAGTGAACGGCGTGTTTGCAGCCGCCGATGAAGAGATGATTCAAGGCATCTTCCGGGAAGAACTCGGATTTGGCGGGTATGTCATGACGGATTGGGGATCTTATGAAACCGCAGATATAGTTGAAGCTGTACAGGCGGGGAATTGCTGGATGACGCCGGGTACGAACGACGACACGTATGTTCTCCCCATTGTGAATGGCGTGAATGAAGGAAGAATTGAGCGGGTTCGTCTGGAGAAGAACGTGTGGTATCTTCTCAAAGTCGTTCTTAAGAGGGCACAGGGCTAAGGAACAGCATACCATTTATCAGAAATGAGGAGAAGTTTATGGGGAGAAATATCCGTGAAATCGTGGAACAGCTGACGCTTGAGGAGAAGGCGGGACTATGCTCCGGAGATACATTCTGGACGACGAAGGCGGTTCTGCGTCTCGGCATTCCTTCAATTATGATGACGGACGGTCCGCATGGTATTCGGAAGCAGGCTGGAGCGGCAGATCATCTCGGACTGAACCAAAGCGTGCCGGCGACCTGCTACCCTTCGGCGGCCGGATTAGCAAGCTCATGGAACCGGGAATTGATTCGCAGCGTCGGGGAAGCGCTGGGGAAGGAGGCTCAGGCAGAAGGGGTTTCGATTCTGCTGGGCCCGGGTGCGAACATCAAGCGTTCGCCGCTGTGCGGCCGGAATTTCGAGTACTTCTCTGAAGATCCATATCTGACCGGCGAACTGGCGTCTGCACATATTGAGGGCGTACAGAGTCAGGGGATCGGCTCGTCGATCAAGCATTTCGCCGTGAACAACCAAGAGCATCGCCGTATGACGGCAGATGCAATCGTAGATGAACGGACGCTTCGGGAAATCTATTTGCCCGGCTTCGAGATCGCTGTGAAGAAAGCTCAACCCTGGACTGTCATGTCTGCTTACAATCGTGTAAACGGAACCTATTGCTCAGAGAATGAGGCATTATTAACTTCTATCCTGAAGGAAGAATGGGGCCATGAGGGAATCGTGGTGTCGGATTGGGGGGCTGTGAACGAAGCTGCTGCAAGCGTTGCTGCAGGTATGGAGCTGGAGATGCCGTCGAGCCATGGAATCGGGCAGAAGAAGATCATAGCGGCAGTGGAAAGCGGGGAGCTCGGTGAAGAGGTCCTGAACCGTTCGGTGGAAAGGCTGTTGACGGTTATTTTCAAGGCTGCAGACCAGAAGCAATCGGGTGCTGCATACGATCAAGAGGCTCACCACCAATTGGCGCGTGAAGTCGCGCGGGAAACGATGGTGCTGCTGAAGAATGAGGATCAGCTGCTGCCTCTGGTGAAGACGGGCAAGATTGCGATCATCGGCGCGTTGTCGGAGCGGGTACGTTATCAAGGCGGCGGGAGCTCTCACGTGAATCCCACCAGGCTTGATTCGATTCAAGAGGAGATCAGGAAAGCGGCAGGCGAAGGTGCAGAGATAATTGTCGCACAAGGCTATGATCTGGATAGTGATGACAGTGATGAGGTGTTGCTGGACGAAGCAAAGCGAATCGCGGGCGAAGCGCAAACCGCTGTTCTGTTCATCGGCTTGCCTGACCGGTATGAATCGGAGGGCTACGACCGGAAGCATCTGGACTTGCCGGCGAATCAATGCCGCCTGATCGAACAAGTCGCGTCCGTCCAGCCGAATATCGTAGTGGTGCTGAGCAACGGAGCCCCGGTGGTTATGCCTTGGCTCGGGCGGGTAAAGGCAGTGCTGGAAGCATATTTGGGCGGACAGGCGCTGGGCGGAGCTATCGCCGACCTGCTGTTCGGCGACGCGAATCCAAGCGGAAAGCTGGCCGAGACATTCCCTAAGCATGTGAAGCAGAATCCGTCACATCCATATTTTCCAGGGGAAAGGGATCGGGTTGAGTACCGGGAAGGATTGTTCGTCGGATACCGGTATTATGAAGCGAAGGATATCGAGCCGCTATTCCCTTTCGGTTACGGCTTGAGCTATACAACATTCGAATACAGCAATCTGAAGCTGGCCTCGAAGGAGATTACAGACCGGGATACGCTGCAAGTCAGCGTAGATGTGAAGAATACGGGCAGCCGGTCCGGCAAGGAGACGGTTCAGCTGTACGTCCGCGACGTGGAATCCGGCGTTATTCGTCCGGAGAAAGAATTGAAGGGCTTCACGAAGGTAGAATTAGCGCCCTCTGAGACGAAGACGGTAACGTTTACGCTAAATAAACGCAGCTTTGCCTATTACAACGTTGACCTGAGCGACTGGCACGTGGAATCGGGTGAGTTCGAACTGTTGATCGGAAGTTCCTCCCGGGATATTGCAAGCCGGACTTCTGTTACAGTTCAATCGACGCAAGAATTCATCGCACCGATCCACCGGAATACAACGATTGGCGAGCTGATGGGCAATCCGAAGACCGCACCGATTCTTGAGCAGCTGAGAAACAGGAACAAGCAGACGGGATTTGCACCCTCCGACGCCGTTTCATCTGAGATGATGGCTGCCATGCTCCGGGATCTGCCGCTGCGCACGTTCTTGTCCCTTGTTGGAGGGGAGATGAACGAGGAACTGCTGCCCGAGCTGCTAGACCAGTTGAATCAGGTAGCAGGTTCGGTTCAATGAGTGTGTGAAGATAAGAAATGAAGGAAGAGTATTTGCCGGATCTGATCTGACTTGATCCACTCATATGTTATAACAGTAAAAGCTAAACAGAGCAGCGATTCTCCTGTGATTGGAGGCTCGCTGCTCTGTATTTTCGCTCAAAATGTTTCTAGTTGAATGTCAGTTGTAGAGCTGCCGGTTATTATTTGCTCATATCGTAATCCGGCATTCCAATGGTAGAGAACCACTGACGGATCTGCTCCTGGTCCTTGGAGAAGGTAAGGCCCAGCTGAAGCAGGATTCTTGCCTTTTGCGGGAGTAGATCGCCTGCACCGATGATGCCTTTGGCTCCGGTGTCGTATACTGCCCCTGAGCCTGCTCGCGTAGCGCTTACGAATAGAACACCCTTCTCGATAGCCGCCGTACGGGCTGCTTGCTGCGCGGTAGAGATCCCGCCGGCACCATGGCCCGCCGTTACAATCCCTCTAACTCCTTCATTAGCCAAGGCTGTAATGGGCGCAGCGGAGGCTTCTGTATAGCTGTATACAACATCAACCTTAGCCAAATCCTCTGGCTGGATCGTACTGAGATCAAAAGGAGTTTTCCACTTCTCTGTTCCGGCATCCCTGACGCGGGCTGGCGCACGAACCGCACGAATCCGGTTCTCGTCTACCGTTCCCAGAGCGCCGTACCGGCCCCCGTCAAAGGTATCCAGGCGCAGCGCATCCGTCTTGGTAACTTCCCTGGCTGCAAAGAATTCATCGTTCATCATCAAAACTGTACCATAGTAAGTGGTTTTCTGACTTGCAGCCAGCCGGATTGCATTCAGCAGATTAGCTTCTCCGTCGAAGGAGATCGTATTGGATTGTCGCATGGACCCGGTGAAGATAACAGGCTTGGGACTGCGGACAGTGAGATCAGTCCAGTAAGCCAACTCTTCCATGATGTTGGTGCCGGTAGTAACAACTACAGCATGAACAGCCGGGTTGGCCAGTTCCTTGTCGATAGCGATGGTAAGGTTGTATAAGTCCTTGGAGGTGGTTTGCGCCGAGCTGATATTGCTTAGCTCTGTACTGGTGACATTGGCTATTTTGGATAGCTCGGGCTGTAGTCTTTGGATAATATCATTAATGGGTACCTTTGGCGTTCCGTACGTCTGAAACAGCTCTCTGGAAGGAGAAGTGGAGGTGATGGTTCCTCCGACACCGACTACTACGACATTCGGTATGATTCTCCCGGGAGTGGTGACTTCGGCGGCCTTCGTGATAGAAGGGAAGGATAACATGGTGAAGAGAACCAACAGAGCGGTAAAGAGACTTAGACTTCTTTTGTGCATAAGATTCATAAGTGACCTCCTCTTAATTTGATTTCTGTGTAAGTATATATGACATTATTCATAATTGTCAAAATGATAATTTTACTTATATGTAAAATAAATTCATAAATATGCATAAAAATTTAATAAAAATTAATTTTATGTGATTATACAAAACATATAAATGACACATACTTTACATTTAAGTCCGTAACGATGAGCGATCGCCCATCAGGTGTATAGAGGGAAATTCATCTGGAGCTGCAATTGCCGCACAAAAAGGCCGCTTTCATGCTCTTCCCCTCCTTAAAGCTGACGCGGATGGGTAGGGCAATAAAAGCGGCCGCTGCTTCACAACCTGCCTGTGGGAATGCGGTCAATCGTCCGGATGCCCATTGCTCATCCAGCTGTCCACACGCAGATCCCCAGTATAATCCTCGCGCGCAGAGATTTCAGCAAGCTTCTGCTCAGCTTCTTCACGAGTGGTGAAGCCGCCGATGACAGCAGCGAAATCACCAGAGGCTGTCTTCAGGAAGGTAACATCGTCATCCAGATAGATCTCTTCCAGGATAGCCAGTGATTCTCCCGGAGGCATTCCTTCACTGCGTACATAGTAGACTTCCTTAGATGCAGGGGCCTTGCCCTCTGCTGTCAGCTTCAGCTCAAGCGTACCCGGATTGCTGTATTCGGTAAGGGTATGGCGGGTACCTTCCTTCAGTTCAACCACGAACCGCGTGGCGGAATCATCCAGGATGATATTTCTGTACACATCACTGACCAGCGGAGAGGCCAGGATATCCTGTTCCAGCGCATCATAATCGAAGCTGCGGACACCGTTAAAGGTGAAGATCAGACGGTCCGGAGCCTCACTCTGGTCGACTGTATAGGAAGGTACACTTGCGGCTGTATCGCCTTCCTGATCGAATACAATGCGGACGGTATCCTCTGCAGTAACGGTGCTCACGGCGGCTCCGTCGGTCCGCTCGCCTCCAGTCCCGAATTGCAGCACCTTCACGATGCTTCCGACTACGGGAACCTTAGACAGGGCGTTTGCTACATCGGGAATATTAACGACAAGCAGGCAGGCAATGATGGCTGCGGCCAGCGAGCTGTATCGTTTCAGCCGGACTGTTCTTCTCCGGGCCACTGCCTTTCTCTGCGCTGCCTCCAGAATGTCTCCAAGCTGTGTGGGAATTTCAATCTGTGCATAGCGGTCTTTTCCTGTCATATTCCCTCGACCTCCCCATCCTTTAAGTGAGCCTTCAGTTTGCCGATTATCTTGTAGAACCTGGTCTTGACGGTGTTCTCCGGCAGCTCCAGAATGTCCGCCATATCCTTAAAGCGCAAATCCTCAAAAAATTTCAGGATAATATACGCCTTCTCTTCCGGCAGTAGTCTGTCAAGAGCCTGGTACAGATCCAGCTTCTCTTCCAGTGGAACTGCATGCTCATCCCCGGTATAGCTCTGCGGGTGATCCTCCATGTAAGTCACCCGTTTGTTTCGGTTAAGATGGTCAATAGCGGTGTTGATGACAATCCGGGTCATCCAGGTCTCGAAATACTGCGGTGTCTTCATCCGTCCGAACGCAAGATACCCCTTATAGGTAGCCTCCGAGACAATTTCTAGCGCTTCATGCTCGTTTTTAACATAACAGTAGGCCTTGCGGAACAGGTTGTTCCGGCAGTCTTGAAGTTGTTCAGCGAATGGTTGGTATACTTGCGGCTGGGCTTTCAGTTCTTTCACTCCTTTATTGGCTTCTTGAAGCATTTGATTGACCATTAGACCGTCAAGGGGTGAAAATAGTTTCAACATCCTGCAAAAAGAATAAACCTGCGGGCACAGAGCCGCAGGCTGTAAAAGATTCTCGCTGAAACGGTACCGTTCTTTAAAAGGACGGCAAAGCCGTTTCCATTTGTCCCGAAGATTACCTTGTCTCCAGATAGGCGATGCCCAGCGCTCCAGTGACCGGATTGCGGTAGGTCTCACACTCCACATCGAAGACCTCGCGGATTAATTCCTTCGTCAGAATATCCTCCGGGGCTCCGCAGGCCGCGACCCGGCCTTCCTTCATAACATACAGATAGTCGCAATATTCAGCGGCCAGGGTGAGATCATGGAGGGCGGCGAGAATGCCGATATCCAGCTTTCGGACGATATTCAGAATCTGCAGCTGGTATTTGATATCCAGATGGTTGGTCGGTTCGTCCAGAATCATGAATTCCGGCTGCTGGGCCAGCACACGCGCCAGAATGACCCGCTGCTTCTCGCCGCCGGATAAGGAATTATAGCTGCGGCCAGTATGCCCCTCCAGATTGACCTTGCGGAGTGCGGCCGAGACAATGTCAGCGTCCTGCTGGCTGTCGGTTTCCAGCATGCCTTTGTGGGGCGTCCGGCCCATTGCCACCATCTCACGAACGGTGAAGTCGAAGCTCAGCTCGTTGAACTGGCCGACTACGCCCAGCTTCCGGGCAACAAGCTTCGGGCTGGCCTTGATCACATTAAGCTCAGAGAGGAAGACATCGCCCTGGCGCGGTTTAATGACTTTATAGATGCTCTTGAGCAGCGTCGATTTGCCGCAGCCGTTCGGGCCGATCAGACCGACGAATTGCTTATTTTGCACCCTCAGCGAGACCTCCTGCACAATCTTCGCCTCACCGAAAGAGACGCTTAGCCGTTCAACATTCAGATTCATCAGCTTTTCCCTCCGAAGGCATAGCCTTTTCTAATCAGCATGTACATGAACATCGGCGCGCCAATCAGGGCGGTAATGATCCCGATCGGCAGCTCCACATTCGGGACGATGGTCCGGGCAATGACGTCCGTCCAGATCAGGAAGATCGCCCCGAACAGAATCGACGCCGGCAGCAGCCTGCGATGGTCCGAGCCTACCAGTCCCCGCACCAGATGGGGGATAATCAGTCCCACGAAGCCGATCATCCCGCAGCTTGCTACCATAACGCCGGTAATCAGCGCTGTGAGAATCATGTAGACTCTGCGGTAGGCACCCAGATGAATGCCCAGCGTAACCGCCGCCTCATCTCCTAGCAGCATGGCATTCAGCACACGGAACTGCGAGAGGAACAGGATAACGGCGAGGATGACGGTGACCGAGATCAGCGGCAGCTTGTCCCAGCTGGAGGCGGCCAGGCTGCCCATCGTCCAGAAGGTAACTGTCTTAATGCCTTCGGCATTGTTCGCGAAATAGACAATGAAATTGGCAAAAGCGGTACATAAAGCGTTAATGACCATCCCGGCCAGCACCAGCTTGACGGAGGTCATTTTGCCGCCCGCACTGGCAAGTGTGAGGACCAGCAGAGATGCGCCAACCGCCCCTGCAAAAGCCCAAAAGGCGACTCCCGACTGGCCGAGCAGCCCCATCGAGCCGAAGCCGATCAGGATGGCGAAGGTTGCGCCCAGCGAAGCGCCGGAGGAAATACCGAGTATGTATGGATCAGCCAGGGGATTCTGTACCGCCGCCTGCATGATCGTCCCGCACAGCGTAAGTCCGGCGCCGATGAACATCGCCATCAGGACGCGCGGGAAGCGGATTTTCCAGATAATATCCACGAAAGAACCGTTCGTCAGCTCCTGCATATCTCCAATCTGGATGCCTGTGATGTGATGAAGCAGAATCCGGTAGGATTGGGAGACAGGAATGTCCACCTGTCCGAAGGAGACCGCAGCCCCGGCAGACAGCAGGGTGATAATGAACAGGACGCCTATAACAGCCATGAAGCCGTAACGGGAATGAATGAGAGATTGCTTAGGCTGTGAAGGTACGGCTAGATCAGTATGCATGACAATGGGAAGGCTCCTTTACATTAAAAGATTAGTATGGACGGACTCATCAGAAGACACTGTGAGCAGAATATCGTAACATGTTTTTAAATATAAAGGATATTGAGAACGATTGTCAATGATAATAATTCTCATTGACATGCTGTCCAACTTTCTATATTCTACGGAGGTATCCCCTGCAAGGCTATGGGCTTAATGCCCTACCCGCAGGATAACTAACATACATACAGAAAAGGGGAACCAAAGAATGAAGAAAATATTCAAACGATATGTACCGCTGCTGGCGGTTCTGGTGATGACAGTTATGCTGGCGGCTTGTTCATCAAGCACAAGCAATACGAAGGAAGCGGCGGCAACGGCTGCACCTGCATCGGCCAGTCCTGCACCGGCGGAGACTGCACAGGCAGCCAAGACGATATATCCTCTTACCATCGAGAATCACACGAATAACGGGGAAGGCACCGAATGGACGACTAAATCGCAGACCTTTGATAAGGCTCCCGAGAAGGTAGTAGCGAATACCCAAGGTGCGGCGGAGCTGCTGATTAAGCTGGGGCTTACCGACAAAATGGTTGGGGTTGCGGCTCTCTACGGTGCAGGCGATCCGGCGGTTCAAGAGGAATTCAAGAAGATTCCTGTCATCTCCCAGGACTATGCCAGTAAAGAACTCGTTGTGGGCGCAAGCCCGGATCTGGTGATGGGGCGCGGCGGCCTGTTCGCAGATGCGGATTGGGGAGTCGGGACGGTAGGCGGACTCAATGAGCTGGGCATCAAGACCTTCGTGCAGAGCACCAGTCTGCAAGGGGCAACACTTGACAGCCTGTACAAGGATATTGAACAGCTCGGCCAGATCTTTGATGTGCAGGAGAAGGCTACTGCATATATTGCAGAGCTGAAGGAGCGTGCAGCGAAGCTGAAGGAAGGGGCAGCAGCAGGAGGGAAGACCTTTGCTTACGTCTCTGACGGGGGCAACGGCGCGATCGCCGTCTATAGCGGGAATGTGGATACTTTTGCGGGAGATGTGCTGGGACTGCTTGGACTGACCAACAGCTACGCGGATGTGACCGGTGAGATCAGCAAGGAGCAATTAATCGCGACCAACCCGGATGTCCTGCTGATCTCGGTATACACAGGCGGTATTGATGCTGACCAGTCGATAAAAGCGTTCTATGCCGATCCGTCACTGCAGAGTCTGAAGGCAATCCAGAACAAAGCGATCTATAAAATTGACTTCAACCAGTTCTGGGGCTATAGCTATTCCATCTTTGACGGGGCGGAGAAGCTTGCGTCTGAGCTGGCTGCCGGGAAGTAAGACGAAGCTGCCTAAGCGGGAGTTACTCCGTCCATAAGAGCTAATAAATGCCTGGAAAAAAGCAGCCTGAGCTGTCACGGTAAAGTGACGGTTCAGGCTGTTTGTTGGTTTATGCTTGTGCACTCTCATAAATATTCATGACCACCTGCTGAATCGGCAGCTCCTTGACCGAAATATCCGAGAAGCCGTGCTTGCGGGAGATATTCTCGATGAACTCGCTGATCGAGATGCGGGCGGTGTCCACCTCCAGCGTAACCTGGAAGTCTGACGGCCGCTCTACCACCTTGGTGTAATCGTTGTCGAAGGGGGTGTTCTGCACAGACTCTACAAAGGTAAAGCTGACCTGCTTCTTCTCTCCCAGAAAGACTTTAAGCCGCTGCAGCGAATCATCGAACACCTTCTCGCCATGGTTAATGACGATGACCCGGTGCGCCAGCTCCTCCACATCCTCCAGATCATGGGTAGTCAGGATACAGGTCATATTCAGCTTCTTGTTCATCTGGCGGATGAATTCGCGGATCTTGACCTTGGCGATCACATCCAGCCCGATCGTCGGCTCATCCAGGAACAGGATGTCCGGCTGGTGCAGCATGGCCATGACGAATTCGCATTTCATGCGTTCGCCCAGCGACAGCACCCGGGTAGGCTTCTCAATGACCTGGGAGATTTCCAGCAGCGCCGCGAGCTCCTCCAGCCGATGATTGAAATCCGGGGTGGAGATTCCGTAGATGGCCTTGTTCATATTGAAGCTGTCGATGGGCGGAATATCCCAAATGAGCTGGGATTTCTGGCCGAAGACAGCTCCGATTTTGCCGACATACCGCTTCCGGTCACGGGCCGGGGAATAGCCGAGGACCGAAATCTCCCCGCTTGTCGGGTAGAGTGCGCCGCAGAGCATTTTGATCGTCGTCGATTTGCCGGCCCCGTTAGGCCCCAGCATGCCGCAGATTTCGCCCTGCTCAATGGCAAAGCTGATATCGTTCACAGCCTGGACCGAGACTTCTTCACGCTTGAAGAAGCTCCTGAAAGTCTGTCCCATACCTGCGCCCCGCTTATAAGTGGTGTATGTCTTCGTTAAATGCTTCACATCTATAACCGGCATCAGCCGCCAACCCCCTCATATAATCTGATCATGTGCCGGTAGACCCAAATGCCTGCCCAGAGAAAGACAAAGCAGGGCAGTATCGCTGCAAAATCACTGGCTCCTACCCGGCCAAGCAGCGCCGAGGCCGGGAGGAAGCCGACCATGCCCACAGGAATGATCATCGTCGCTGCCGCCTGCACCGCCTTCGGGAAGATCGGCAGCGGATACTTGCCGACACTCAGTACACTGTCGGCCAGCTCGGAAATCCGCGAATTACCGACCCATTTGAAAGACATCGCCGCCATCATCAGTGATAATCCGGCCAGGACTGCCGTTCCGGCGAAGAACATGCCTGCGAATTGCAGCCAGGCTAAGGCCGGAATCGCGCCTACATGCCAGGCGGAGAACACGAATAACGCCGCTCCGCCCAGGAACAGCCCGGCACTTTCGGTGGAGAAGGTCGTAGCCACAAGGTAGAACAGCGGATTCAGCGGCTTAAGCAGCACTACCTCGAAGCTGCCCTCCCGGACATGCGACATGGTGGTCCACATGACCCCTCCGAAGACAAGGCTGGAGAGGCCGCTGGACATCGTGAATACGGACTGGATCAACAAGACCTCGTATAAGCTCCAGCCGGGGAAGCTGGTGCCTGCCCGGTAGATCAGCAGGGTCACCAGCGGAAACAGTATATTACCGATGAGGGTAATCAGACTGCTGACGATGAAGTTCATTCTATAAGCCGAAGCCGTCTGCACGGCGGAGTACATGCACTGCTTGTATACCTCTACATACCTTTTCATGTCAAGAATGTTCCTTTCTTCGGTGCATTCATTCACGCGCCGACCGCGGTAAACTGCTTCATGGCCCGGCGGCGGACCAGCTCATTGCACCCGAACATTACCATTACAGCCGCTCCCTGCATGCCGACAGCCTCCGGGATGGATAACTCCAGGCCGCCGAGTGAATAATGGCCGGTGAACACCATGGCAGGCATATAAGCAATGTATTGAAATGGCAGGAACAACTGGGTCACCTGTAGCCAGTGCGGGAAGAAATCCAGCGGAATCAGCGCACCTGAGAAAATCCCCGACACCAGCATGAACGCGCTCCGTATGCCCCCTGACTGCACCAGCCAGAAGGAGGTGAGGCCAATCGTATAGTTGACATAGAAATTCATCAGAAAAGCGAGCAGCACGGACACTATGGTCCACGGCAGGCTTGCCGGCCGCATATCGATGCCGAAGATAAAGATAAAAATCAGCAGGCACGGCAGAAATTCAAACACGAAGCCGAGGAAGCGGTGTCCGAGCTTCTGGAACAGCGCGAACGAACGGTGATCGACCGGACGCAGATGGAAGGTCAGAAACTTGCCGGTGCGGACAAGCATCGACAGATTCCAGTCGGCGAAATCCATGATCAGGTAGCCAATCAGCGCCGTTGCCCCGAAGTAGCGGATCATTTGCTGGAGATCAAGCCCGCCCAGTGTAGCCTGCCCTCCATAGACTGCGGTCCAGATGAAATATTGCACCATGAAATAGACAGGACCGACAATTACGGACACCAGGGAGTGGGTGCGGTAGGCACTCCACTCCTTATAGGTTACCGCCGCCACGGAGCGGCAGATCCTCCAGTTATGCTTAAGGCGGTTCATCAGATCACGCCTGACCAGATGATATTGGTGACATTGAACAGCGCCTCCGCGTACCAGTTATCGTCCTTGAACGGCACGAACCATACCGCAGCAAGCTGCTCGGCAGGGTCCATCACCATACAGCAGGCTCCGGCTCCTTCATGGAAATAACTGCCCTCGGAGTAAAAGAAGGCGGGACCCTTCCGCATATCCAGTCCAATGCCGTAGCTCCGGTCTTTGACATCATTGCCCCAACAGTAGTCGGGAACCCCGTAGAGTGTACGGGTGGTGAGCTTCTCGACGGCTTTACGGCCGAGAATGCGGGTCTCGCCCAGTCGGCCCATGCCCAGCAGCATGTTGGCGAAGCGGATCAGGTCAGCCGGTGTGGAGGACAGCCCTCCGCCGGTGCTGGATACCGTCTCCCACAGCTTTTCTGCCGCAGAGACCTCGGGCTGGATGCCTTGGGCCAGCTCATTCAACTGCTTCTCCCGCATTTCGTTGCGGATAATGAAGCGCCCCGCCAGCTCCGGCGTCGGCTCCCACATCGTATCCCTCATGCCGAGCGGCTTCAGGATGTTCTCCTCTATGTACTGCTCGGCGGTAACGCCAGTCACCTTCTTGATAATCTCGCCAAGAATACAGAAGCCGAAGGAGCAGTATTGCCATTCCTCGCCTACCTTCTTATTCACGCCGCAGCTCAGCGCGGCGGTGATCCAGTCCGGCTCCCCGTCCTCCGGCCTGTAGCTGTCGAAGTATTCGCCGATAAGCTGCCAATAGCTTTTGTGATAGGGAATCATGCTGCCCGCGCAGTCGGGAAACAGGCCGGAGGTATGGGTAAGCAGGCTGTAGATATCGATTTTGGCAAAGAGCTCCACGTTAAACGGTTTCAGAAAAGTGCCGACGGGAAGGTCCAGCCGGAGCACGCCATCCTCCACAAGCTTGGCTATGGCCACGGAGGTAATGGCTTTGGTGATTGAAGCAATTCTATGAACGGTAGTCGGCAACAACGGCTCCGTCCGCTCTTCGCGGTAGGAGAGGGGGCCGATGGCGCCGTGCATGAACGTCTTGCCGTATCTGGATATACAATATGAGGCGGCTTGAATCTTTTTGTCATCGATCAGTTGCTGGAAGTGGGTATGCAATACCCCGATTCTTGTTGCGTCATAATTCACCTCTGCCGGTGAGCAGTCGGTAATGCCTGGAGTGTACAGCATAAAGGTATATGCCTCCTCGAAGGTTGTGGCGCTGAGCGAACCAGCTATGCCCAGGGAAATACGCCCAGGCTTCAGTATATCTTCCATATAGTTTTAGTTACAATGGGAAGTTTGGTTTATAACCAATTTCTCCGTCTCAAAAAGAGGGGTGAACAGGACAAATAGAGAAATAAAAGCATGATAAATATTTCACAGAACGGAAGGACAATGAATCACATCATGACAACAAAGCCGTTAACCAAAAGTATTACGTTCATGCAAGCCCTGGCCCTGGTGGTCGGGATGATTATCGGATCGGGGATTTTTTTGAAGCCCGGAATTGTATTGAATAATGCGGGTAGCCCATGGATGAGTATTCTGGCCTGGGGTGTTGGAGGGATCATTACGCTGGCTTCGGCGCTTAGTGTGGCGGAGATCGCTGCGGCCATTCCAAAGTCGGGAGGCCTATATACTTATTTAAGTGAATTGTACGGAGGGGTATTCGGCTATCTGCTTGGCTGGGTGCAGGCGGTGATCTCCTATCCGGCTTCTGTGGCGGCGCTGGCTATTGCCTTCGCGACCTATTCGGGTTACTTCCTGCCGCTGAATGCATGGCAGCAGAAGCTGCTTGCCGTGGGCATTCTGGCCTTTATTCTGCTGATGAATGTTATAGCGACGAAGTTCGGCGGGATCATTCAGACGGTGGCTACGGTTGGGAAGCTGATTCCGGTGGTGGGCATTGTGGGCGTCGGACTGTTCTCGGATCTGGCTCCAGGCTTCGGCGGCATCGGTACAGCGGCTGCGGGTGCAGGCTTCGGGGCTGCAGTGCTCGGCACACTCTGGGCTTATGACGGCTGGATCAGCGTAACCAATATGGCGGGAGAGATCAAAGACCCGGCCAGGACGCTGCCGAAGGTCATTTCGATCGGTGTTATTTTTGTCATTGCCGTATATGTGTTGTTCAATATTGCGGTGTTCCAGGCGCTGCCCTATGACCAGATTGTGTCGTCCCCGACTCCGGGTGCCGATGCAGCAGAGGCGCTGTTCGGTAGCGGCGGCGGAGCCTTTATTACGGCAGGCATTATTGTCTCTGTGCTGGGTGCGCTGAACGGTTATCTCATGACCGCAGCACGGGTGCCGCATGTGATGGGGGAGCGGGGACAGCTTCCGTTCTCACGGGTGCTGAGCAGCATTCATCCGAAGTTCCAGACACCGGCGAATGCGCTTGTTTTTCAGAGTATACTGGCCGTGATCTATATCTTCTCCGGGACCTTCAATACGCTGACGGATCTGCTGGTGTTCGTGCTCTGGATCTTCTTCACCATGGGCGTGTTCGGCGTGTTCCTCCTGCGCAGGAAGTTGCCGCCCGTACAAGGCCGCTATCGCGTGCCGCTCTATCCGTTCACCCCGATCCTTGGCGTAGCAGGGGGGCTCTATATTCTGGCCAGCACGATCATCAGTGATCCGCTGCGCTCGCTTATTGGGATTGGCATCACGCTTGCCGGACTCCCCGTGTATGTGGTGATGATGATGCGGAAGAATCGCGTGTAGACAGCTGTTCATAGCCGGGGGTGAGAAACTTTTAATAAAACAGTTGACAGCGCCCGTTCAAAAAAGTATACTATGAAAGTACTTTTGAGCGGACGCAGTCAGCTTAGAGATCATCGTCTAGAAGAATCATACATAGACACCATACGGACTCTTAGCTCAGTTGGTAGAGCAGTAGACTCTTAATCTATTTGTCCAGGGTTCGAGCCCCTGAGAGTCCATCCCTTAAAAAACGGCAGAAATGCCGTTTTTTTGCTGTGCAGGAAATTATAATTCCTCCTGTTGTGGACAAGGTCAGTCTACATTTGTGGAAAAGAGCTCTTTGAATGATTCGTAGAGTGACTTGGTTGCTTAATGGGACTGAAGGGTCGCCGGGAGAGCAGGAGTGTATCTAATTTCATCGGTAAAAGGCTGAATGTATGCGAAAAACCGAGTACAAACGGCTGGTACAGCGGTATATAGGCCAAATGTATGCGGGAAACAGCATACATTGTGCTGGCATGCAGGCGCGTGGGTCAAATGAGGAGCACTAATGCATCTCATTAGGCCCAATCGCAGGTTAAATCAGCAAATCAGGTACACTACTAGTGCTAGTCCGTGGATAGCAAGCCCATCCGAACGCCGTTACATATGCTCCGCAAGCTGCACCTCGAACCCGTCTGGGTCCAGAATATAGAAGAAGCGCAGGCTGGGATTCGGCGCGATGGGGCCGCGGGCTACCGGGATTCCTTCCTTAGCAAGTTCGGCCATAGCCTTGTCGAGCGATGCGACCTCGAAGCCTACAGACACTCCGCACTCCGGCTTCACCGGCGGGTCATTACCCTCTATCAGCTCAAGCTTCGGCTGCCCCTCTATCCCCAGCATGACGATCTGCTTCCCTCTGCTCTCAAATCTGCGCTCCACAGGAAGCCCTAGAATCCGGTGATAGAAATCAAGGGAAGCCTCCAGATTGCGTACCCTGAGTGTAATCCAATTCATCGTGAGCTCCATCATGATCCATCCTTTGCTGTACATTTCAATTGCTGCTAAGATAAGCTATCCGCATATTTTAACATATTTGATCAGGAGGTTATAACAATGAACATAACAACTATAGAAGCTGGCGGCACGATCATCGCTGTAGTGAGCGGCAACGAAGCCGTGGTAAGTGATGTCCAGAGTGCGCTGGATCTTATGGCAACGGTACGCTATGAGACCGACTGTGACCGGATTGTGATCCATAAGGCGCTGCTGAGCGAGGAGTTCTTCGACCTCAAGACTCGGCTGGCCGGTGAGATTCTGCAGAAGTTCATAAACTATCAGGTGAAGGCAGCCGTGGTGGGTGATTTCAGCAGCTATACCAGCCGCAGCCTGCGTGATTTCATCTATGAATGCAACAACGGGAAGGATGTATTTTTCGTAGCGGATGAGCAGCAGGCAGTTGAGCGGTTGAGCCGGGTCTAGATTCTCGCAGCTTAAGAGCTGAGGGCTGCATCCGTTAGCCTGGTCCTCTATGCAGCTCATAGTGGAACCGGAAACCCCGGATATGATAAGCTCATGGAATCAGGGCAGCCCTGAACTAAGGAGGGGAAAGATATGAGCAGCTTAATAGCAGGTGAGGTCTATTCCGGGTTTCAAGTGATACGCAAGGAGTACATACGGGAAATCGAATCCTCCGTATACACGCTGGAGCATCAGCAGAGCGGCGCACGGCTGCTCTATGTACAGAATCAGGATGACAATAAGGTGTTCAGTGTTACGTTCCGGACTCCGCCTGCGGACAGCACGGGAGTGTTTCACATTCTGGAGCATTCGGTCCTCTGCGGCTCCGGCAAATTCCCGGTAAAGGAACCGTTCGTGGAGCTGCTGAAGGGCTCGATGAAGACGTTCCTGAACGCTTTTACCTTTGGCGACAAAACGATGTATCCGGTAGCCAGCCAGAATGACCAGGATTTCGCCAATCTGATGGAGGTCTATCTGGACAGCGTCTTTCAGCCGAACATTTACAGTCAGCCGGAGATTTTCGAGCAGGAGGGCTGGCACTATGAGTTGCCCAATTCCGGGGATGAGCTGATCTATAAGGGTGTCGTCTACAATGAGATGAAGGGCTCGTATTCCTCGCCGGTGACGGTGCTGATTGACCGGATCAAAAAATCGCTCTACCCGGGTACGATCTACCGTCACTCCTCCGGCGGCGATCCGCAGCATATCCCTGCATTGACCTATGAACAGTTTCTGGAGGCGCACCGGAATTATTATCACCCCTCGAACAGTTATTTCTATCTCTATGGTGACCTGAATATCGAAGCACGGCTGCAGTTTATCCATGAAGAATATCTCAGCCGCTATACCCGCAAGGCTATGGATACTTCGATTGCACTACAGGCACCGACCGGCATGACCCAGCTTACGGCGGAGTATCCCATTCTGGAGACGGAAACGGCTGCCGACAAGACATACCTGAGCTTGAATTATGTAATTGGGACCTCTCTGGACCGGGAGCTGAATCTGGCCTTTGCCATTCTGAAAAGCATGCTGATGGACAGCAATGCGGCCCCGCTGAAGCAAGCGCTGCTGGAGAGCGGCCTGGGCAAGGATGTGGTTGCTTTTTATTCAGATAGTATGGTTCAACCTATGCTGGGTATTGCCTTGACACATTCTAATCCTGAAGCCATGGAGGAGTTCGTGAATCTGGTCAGAGCAACTCTGAGCCGCCTTGCTGCGGACGGTCTGGATGAGAAGCTGGTGCTCGCTGCGGTGAACAGCAAGGAATTTGAACTGCGTGAAGCCGATTTCAGCCAATATCCGAAGGGTCTCACCTACAACATGGAAGTGATGAAGGCCTGGCTGTATGACGGCTTGCCGTCCACGTATCTGGAATATGAAGCGGCGCTTGCGGCGATCCGTGAACAAAGTGCCAACCGTTATTTCGAGCGCCTGATTGAGACCTACCTGCTGAACAGTAACCACTGTAGTGTCGTTGTCCTCCAGCCCTCTCAGACTCTTGCAGGGGAAAAGGATGCGGCAGTCCGCAGCCGTCTGGCGTCATATAAAGCGTCTTTGGCCCCGGCACAGCTGGATGAGCTGGTGCTTAGCACGCAGAAGCTGCTGGCCCGGCAGAATACTCCTGACCCCGCAGAGGAGCTGGAGAAGCTGCCGAAGCTGACCCTCCAGGATGTTAACCCTATTGCCCCGGCCGGGGTACCCACAGTGGAGGTTGCGCTGGACGGGATTAAGGTGCTGCATCATGAAGTGGCTGCCGGTGCAATTGCCTATATCAAGCTGTACTGGGACACCAGCGTGCTTGCAGCACAGCAGATTCCTTATCTGGAGCTGCTGGCGAGAGTGCTCGGACAGCTGGAGACGGAAGCCTACAGTATTGAGGAGCTGACCAGTGAGATCGGGATTACTACGGGCGGCATTCGTTTCCAGAATGAGGTGTTCGGAGCCGGGAAGTCTGCGGAAGGAAGCTATCAGGCCAAATTCAGCGCGCGGATCAAGGTCATGCAGGGCAACATCGGCGGTTCCCTGAAGCTGCTGCATGAGCTGCTCTACGGCAGCAATCTGGATAACCTGTCCAAGCTGCAGGAGATTGTCCGCCGGGAAGCCTCCGGGATGGAAGCGATGCTGACCCAGAAAGGCAATGAGATTGCAGCCAGCCGGGTGCTGTCCTACTTCTCGGACCGGGGGATGTACGAGGAGCAGCTTGGCGGCGTGGCGTATTACCGCTTCATCAAGGAGCTTGCCCGCAGCATTGACCAGCAGGCTGAGGGGCTTGCAGATACCTTGAAGGAAATCTGCGGGTTGTTGTTCAATACGCAGAATCTGACGCTCTCCCTCACCGGTACGGCGGATTCGTATGCGGAATTCGCCGCACATGTGCAGGAGCTGGACCTGAGCAGACGGGTGGTAGAGTCCCAGCCGCTCTTATCTGCACAGGGGCAGGCGGTCAACGAAGGCTTCATGTCCGCGAGCCAGGTGCAGTATGTAGTCAAAGGTTATGACTATAAGAAGCTGGGCTTCGCCTATTCCGGCAAGCTGCAGGTGCTTAAGAAGATCCTCAGCCTGACCTACCTGTGGAATACGGTCCGGGTCAAGGGCGGAGCATATGGCGGCAATCTGCTCCTGCGCCGCGACGGGGTAATCCTGTTCACTTCCTACCGCGATCCGAACCTGCTGGAGACGCTGGAGGTCTATGACCGGGCCTCTCAGTTTGCCGGAGAATATTCGGCTGATGAAGCGGAGATGGAGAGGGCGATTATCGGGACCCTTGCCATGCTGGACCAGCCGCTGAGTCCCGGCGCTACAGGCCGTCAGGCGGACCGGCATTATTTCGAGCAGATTACGGCGGAAGACCTTCAGCAGGAGCGTAATGAAATCCTGTCGGCCACCGCCGGGGATATCAGGAGCTATGCCAGTCTGCTTGAGGCGGTAACGCAGCAGAATTACTTCTGTGTGGTCGGAGGCGAATCCAAGCTGAAATCGGCTTCAGGTGCCTTTGGCAGCCTGGAGGAACTGGTGAAATAAGCGGGAGCGGCTACGATTAACCAGCTAACACACAATAGGGTGCCTCAAGAGCTGTTGACACAGCCGGGGCGCCCTGTTTGCTGCCGGTTAAAGTTTTCTTTGAATATTTGACTATTTAGTTTTAGAATATAAAGATTACTGACTTTTAGGAGGAACACAAGTGGAACTTGGAATAAGCACCTTTGTCGAGACAACGCCTGATGTGAATACCGGAGTGACTCTAAGCCATGCGGAGCGGCTGCGCGAAGTGGTGGAGGAGATCGTGCTTGCGGATCAGGTCGGACTGGATGTATACGGCGTGGGTGAGCATCACCGGCCTGATTTTGCAGCTTCATCGCCTGCTGTGCTGATGGCGGCGGCTGTACCGCTGACGACCCGAATCCGCCTGACCAGTGCGGTCATGATTCTGTCCTCAGCCGATCCGGTACGGGTATTTCAGGATTTCGCAACACTGGACGGAATATCGGGCGGCCGTGCCGAGATTATGGTGGGCCGGGGCTCGTTCGTCGAGTCGTTTCCTCTATTCGGCTATGATCTGAAGAACTACGAAGAGCTGTTTGACGAGAAGCTGGATCTGCTGCTCAAGCTGCGGGAGCCCGGCAAGGTGAGCTGGAGCGGCAAGCACCGTCCGGCCATAACGAATCTGGAGATCTATCCGCGTCCGGAGCAGAATCCGCTGCCGGTATGGATTGCGAGTGCGGGAACTCCGGAGTCTGCGGTCCGTGCGGGTACCCTGGGTCTGCCCTTTGCCCTGGCGATTATCGGCAATGTGAATCCTTCCGATTATGCCATGCATGTACGGCTCTATAAGGAGGCAGCAGCCAAGGCGGGTCATGATGTGTCCAAGCTTCCAATTGCTTCACACTCTCATGGTTATGTTGCGGAGACGGACGAGCTTGCGGTAGAGGCCTTCTTCCCGTCTACACATGCGCGGACGAATATCCGGGCGGTGGAGAAAGGGCTGCCTTCGTATCACCGTGCGGATTACGATGCTGCCCGCAGCTTTGACGGTGCTCTATATGTGGGCGACCCGGACACAGTTGCCCGCAAAATCCTCCACCTCTACGGGCACGTAGGGATCACCCGCTTCCTGCTGCATGTCCCGCACGGCTCTATGCCGCATGCCCAGGTGATGCAGGCCATCCGCCTCTTCGGGACAGAGGTAGCGCCTAGGGTGCGGGAGGGAATTAAGCGGTTGAAGCAAGCATAGCTCCTGCTAGAGCAAGAGCGCTACTGCTATGAAATCCTGCCTGAAATACAACATTCTCCCCACTAAACAGGTCTTGATCGAAGATTGTTGCAGGAAAGGCAGCATTTCCCCTCTTTTGTGCGGATTAGCTCGAGAAATCCTGTATATCATGCAACATCTCTCCCGCATACCCAGGTATACAGGACTGGAAGTTGCAGATCCTGCAACACTTTAGATTTGTTGCGGTGACAGCAGCGATCAGCCGGTGATTTATCAGGCGTAGTTTTGAGTTCGGAACTTATATTCGGAATATACAGAAGAGGACCCCGCGGCACTAGGCCTGGGGTCCTCTTCTGTATATGAAGCTATGAGCTTAAATGAGCATGGATCTGATCAAGTAATCGAAGCCTCATAGATGGCCTGGATCGACGCAGCGAGGGTGTGGTCAAATTCCTCTTCCGTCTGCTGATCGCTGAGCCCCTGGGATAAGGCGCGGGAGAAGCTGGCAATCACTCCATGCTGGCGGGCCAGCTTCTCGTTGGCTTCAGCCTGGGTATACCCTCCTGAGAGTGCTACGATCCGAATCACATGGGGATCTGCGGCGAGCTCACTGTATAAATTATCCTCTGTCGGGATCGACAGCTTGAGCATGACCTTCACGCCATCTGGCAGCTCAGACAAGCGTGCGGCCAGTTCATGCTTCAGCAATTGCTCTGACTCCTGCTTGTCCTTGCTGAGGATATCTACTTCCGGTTCAATAATCGGAACGAGTCCGAAGGCGGCGATCTGCCGGGCTAGCTCGAACTGCTGCTCCACGACTTGCCGGACACCCTCCGGGTTCGCCTCATGGATCACGGAGCGCATTTTGGTACCGAAGATATGCTTGCTGACTGCCCGCTTCAGCAGATCATCGAGGGCGGGGATAGGCTTCATGAGCTGGACTCCGTGCTGAGGAGCGGCCAGTCCCTGGTCTATTTTGAGAAAAGGCACGACGCCCTTCTGCTCCCACAGGTAATCGGCGGTATATTGCCCGTCTATGAGGCGGTCCATCGTGTTCTCGAACAGAATTGCACCTAGAATATGCTCCCGGTTAAAGGCGGGACTCTGAATAATGCGTGTTCTCATGCTGTGAACCATGGTGTACATCTCTTCGTCCCCTGAATAACGGTCTTCCTTAATACCGTATTGCAGCAGCGCTTTGGGGGTGCTTCCTCCGCTCTGATCCAGAGCAGCTATAAAGCCTTGGCCAGTGTGAATCCGGTCCAATTGTTCAGTATTCATGGTTAGGTTCATTCCCTTCTGCAAAATGAGATGGTTACTGTACCCTGTCTAGTATAGCACTTGCGCATAAGGACATACATGGGGGTCCGGCAGAGCTTTCCATTTGAGTTGAGAGATATGGTATGTTACCTTGTTCAATAGGATGGTATGATAGAAAGTGGGGTGAATTTAATTATGACAAACGAAACTACCAATGAGACCACGAATGAGCCGGTGAACGGTGAAGCGGAAGCTGCCGGGCAGGCCATGACCGAAGAGAATTGGAATGAGCTGCTCAAGGCTGTTTTTCATAACGGCATTGTAGCGCTCAAAATGAGCTTCAGCGATGTGGAAGGACAGGTGCTGAACCTGGACAACTACGGCCCGGTATTTGTATTCCGTGTGAAGGATAAAGATAACGCTGATTATTACTGCGGCTTCTTCCTTCGTGAGCTGGCTGGCCGGTTCCAGTCCGGCAATAGTCCGGAGATCTGGATGGCGTCCTTCTTCCACGAGCTGATGAAGACCAAGGGAGGCAACTCCATGCCTAAGCCGCTCGCCAGTGAAGAGGAAGCCAAGGCCGCTGTTGATAATGTGCTGGTTCCGATGTGTATCGCCGCTGTAACGGAGGAGTTCGCACCGGAGCAGGTGCATGCCGGACTGGCCTGGAACGAGGAGCATGGCCCGGTCTTTGAAGCAGGCTTCCCTGCAATCACGGACGGAAATAACGTATGCGCTATCCCGCTCCATCTGTTACTGACGCATCTGCAGCTTAACCGTGATCCTTCGGAGCTGCTCGTGCAAGGGATGTATAAGATCCGCGAAGAGCACGGACTCGAGTAGTACGACAATCAAGGTATCATCTTTGCAAAAGCATGAACCGCCTCCGTTGGAGAGCGGTTTTTTGCTGTGTTTGGTCTGACAAGGCAGTGTCTTCCGAAGGCCAGACCCCTCCTTTTCCTCCAGGTTCGCTGAATTGTCAAATTTCTGGTTCTTCCGGGAAGCAAAAACGATATATATGGGATGTAGCAGAAGAAGGCGCTGCCATTATCCATGTCCGAAACCGGTTGGGTAAGGTTTCAACTGCACGAACGTACGCGTGCATTGAAATAAGGCTGGCCATTTTGAAATCAATAGAGGAGGGCAATAATGCTTAAAAGAGGTAAAGTCTTAAGTCTGTTCATGCTGTTCACGTTATTCATCGCACTGGTTCCTGCGGGGAGCGCAAGCGCAGCAACCTGGAATCTGGCCTGGAGCGATGAGTTCGACGGCTCCTCCCTGAACACCGCTAACTGGACGGCTGAGATTGGCACAGGTACCGGCGGCTGGGGCAACAATGAATTGCAATACTATACGAACCGTTCACAGAACCTTAAGGTTACCGGCGGCAACCTGGTCATCACGGCGCAGAAAGAATCCTATGAAGGCATGAATTATACCTCGGCGCGGATTAAGACACAGGGACTCAAGAATTTCACCTACGGCAAAATCGAAGCCAGAATCAAGCTGCCTTCCGGGCAAGGATTATGGCCTGCGTTCTGGATGCTCGGCTCCAATATCAACACCCCGCCCGGCTGGCCTGCCTGCGGTGAGATCGATATTATGGAGCGGGTAAATAATAACGCTGCTGTCAACGGTACGGTGCACTGGGATGCAGGCGGCCATGCCGAATTCGGAAGGGTATCCGGTAATCTGGACTTCTCCCAATACCATGTATACAGTGTGGAATGGGATTCGAAGTACATCAGATGGTTCGTCGACGGCAACCAGTTCAATGAATTCTATATTGAGAACGGAACCGGCAACACGGAGGAATTTCAGAAACCGTTCTTCCTGCTGCTGAATCTTGCGGTAGGCGGCAACTGGCCTGGTGCTCCGAATGGAGCTACCAGCTTCCCGGCACAGATGCTCGTGGATTATGTGCGGGTGTATCAAGCGGGCGCTCCTTCGAGCGGAATTGTCAGCGGCGGAGTCTACACCTTGATGAACAAGGCAAGCGGCAAGGTACTGGATGTGACAGATGTTTCTACAGCAGACGGGGCCAAAATGCATCAGTGGACCAATTACACCGCCGCCAATCAGCAATTCAGAGTGGAGAGCACGGGAGACGGCTTCTACAAGCTTACAGCGATGCATAGCGGCAAGCTGCTGGATGTGCCGAATGCCTCCACGGCAAGCGGAGTCCAGCTTCAGCAGGCGAATGACAACGGCAGCAACGCCCAGCGGTGGAGCATCGTCGATGTGGGCGGCGGATACTACAAGCTGATCTCCAAAGCGAGCGGGCTGGCCATGGATGTCTCGAACTCCTCCACCGCAGACGGAGCGGTCGTGCAGCAATGGACGGACAACGGAACCGACGCCCAGAAATGGCAGCTTACCAAAATTAATTAG
Source organism: Paenibacillus sp. FSL R7-277 (assembly GCF_000517965.1). Lineage (NCBI taxonomy): Bacteria > Bacillati > Bacillota > Bacilli > Caryophanales > Paenibacillaceae > Paenibacillus > Paenibacillus sp. FSL R7-277. Next base: position 231,358 of record NZ_ASPX01000034.1, on the reverse strand, counting down.
GAGTGGAAGTTCCAAAGTCCAGATAAATAAGCAAGAAGCCCCGCAAGCCTGTCGGCTGGGCGGGGCTTCTTGCTGTTTGCGGCAAGCTTCTATTTCTTCGCAAACAGCTCGATACTTTGTGTCTCCACAATTGGATTCCAGATACGCTCTACCGATAGAGTAAGCGGCTGCGGATAATCTGCAGCTTGACTGTCAAAAGATAAACTTATCTCACTGGTTCCCGTACCATCTCTAGAGATCATGGTGCCGCCGAAGTCGATTAGTGGCGTTTCCCGATTCGTTCTATTATGCACCTGGCCGTTCGCATCGGTGAATTTGTCGGCCAGTTGTGCGCCGATGTTCTCCGCCTGTACCGCCCCTTGCGAATCGGTGAAATAAGACAGATGGGTCACCTTACGCCGGAGCAGAATCTCTGCCGCTGTTGCATGATGTTCTTCCTTGGATGTGACCATTTCCCAATCGTTTGCCGGTGCTTCAATCACTTGCTGCTTGTTCAGATCGACCACAAATTTCATACGGTCCGGCTCCAGCGCCGAGATCCCGGCAATCTTCAGCGTGGTGGAGTCCGGCTGGTTAAGCTGGGTATACCTGAACACCAGCGTTGCCTGCGAGTGGTCTTTGTACACCTCGGAATTATCGGCCGTGATTCTGCCCGGATAAACCAATTTCTCGGTTTGACTCCCGGTCGTTGCGATCAGAACAGGATTCAGCAGGCTGAAAATCTGTTTGGTGTTCGCCTCGTCATACTCCAGATCGACATAAGTATTGAACGGAGTATACTGCACTTGGCGCACTTTGATCTGTTGACCGTCCACTATAAGCGTGCGATTCACAGGGAGTGTGCGTACCTGGTCTTTGAATTCGTCTGGGTCAAGCTGAAACGATACCTCCAGGCTGGTCCGATACTTGTTGCTGCTGGAAGTGAGCGCCTGGTCGGATGTTTTGGTGAGAATTAGAGTAAACTTCAGATCCTTGGAATCAGTGATGGAAGCCGGATAGTTAGTGGAATAAATAAAATTCTTGTCTTCGCCGGGCTGAATTCTGGATTCGCCACTGTACACTAATTCGAGGGCCGCGCCCCGATGCGGATCTGGAACCTCATAATCACCGAATTGAATTTTTGTATGCCCATAATCGACTACTTTATCCGTACCGTTGTGTACATTGAATAGGATATACACTTTACGGCCATCCGTGACGGCGCCATCCACATCCATGCGGTATCCATTGTTTGTTGCGCTTTGACGGACCGGTTGAACCAAATTTCGTTCCAGGATGCTGCCAACCAGCCGGTTTTTTAATGGCTGTTTGCGATAGTCCGCAAAATCATTCCAGCTTGTGGTACTGGCCGCCTGCACTGAACCGCCGAGGATCGAATCGTCTGTACCTCCGGCCGGCAAGCCGATGGATGAGACAAACACAAAAATGGCTGCGGCTGCGGCTAATACGGCGCCGGCCCCATAGGAATAGAAACGCCGTTTGCTGCGTTTTTTCCCTTGCGCCATTCCACTGCGCATTGCATTATGAATTTTCAATTCCTGAATCTCCTCTGCATGAAGATGGACCTCCTGGGCATCCTGTTTCAGGACACGCTCTTCTTTTTCCAACATTTCTGTCACCTCCGATTTGCTCACAGATATTTCCGCAACAGCCTAAGTCCTTCACGCAGCCAGGTTTTGATCGTGCCTTCGGGCTTATTCAGTACCTTGGCAATTTCAGTGGTCGTCATATCCTGGTAATACTTGAGCATCACAGCATGCCGGTATTTCGGCTTCATCCGGCTCATCGCCCGCTCCAGATCGAGACGGTCACTGCTCCTCATCTCCTGGGCTTCCTTCTCCTCCAGCTTCTCCGCCAGCACGACGCGTTTTTTACGCCTTAGCTCATCCATGCAGCAGTTGATGGTAATCCGCAGCAGCCACGGTGTGAAGGCCTGCTCGTTCTTAAGCTGTTTGCGCTTCATCCAGGCCCGGCACGAGGCTTCCTGCACCGCTTCCAGGGCATCTGCTTCTGAGCGCAAATAGCTGTACGCGAGCGTATACAGTTTACGGTGCTCACTTGCAAGCCGCTCGAAGAACACCTCTTCATCCATCAGCGCCAGATCTGCTGCATTGGCTTTGTTCATTGTCTTCCCCCCATTCACCATCCCCTCTTCCTTATTGTGTTGGTCTATGGAAGAAGTCGTCCTTTAAATATGTTTTCATAAGTAAGACGGAGCTAACCGGAAAAACGATTGATTTTTATTAAAACACATATCAGTTAGGCCAACCAGTGACAAACAGGCCGCAGCCAAGCGCTATAATTGTACTACTATAAATATCCAGAATTGTGGTACTGTTAATTGTAAGCGCTACGATTGTGGCGGAGAACGGGAGGCGGTCGATATGAAAGGTTCTCGAAGCGCCTGCCTGTATCTGCTTCTGATCATACTGTATATAGTGCTGGGTGGTTGTTCACGGAACTCAGGCGAAGACTCTCAAGGGGCAGAAGACAAGGTTGAGACGGCACCGCTGCAAAGCCCGGGCGTACAGAATCTGGTTTTTCACAGTGAGGCCCTCGACCGGGATATGCGGCTCAGTGTCTATCTTCCTGCAGGGTATAATGCCTCTCAGCGTTATCCGGTGCTCTATTTCATCCATGGCTACGGCAGCCGGGAGACGGATATTTTTGACGGACTGAACCTTCAGCAGAATGCAGAACGACTGATTGAGGCCGGTCAAATCGAGCCGCTCATTATCGTCGCTCCCCAGATGGACAACAGCTATGGGCTGAATGCTGTAGCTAATCCGGGTGATCCCGCAGCGCTGGGCGGTGAACGGTATGAGGATTATCTGGTAAAGGATGTTGTGGAGTATACAGATTCACATTTCAAAACTCTGGCTGAGCGCGATTCCCGCTATATTGGCGGTATATCGATGGGCGGTTTTATCAGCCTGCATTCGGCGTTTTTGCATAGCGATGTCTATAGCAGGGTTGGCGGGCATAGCCCGGCGCTGTTCCTGGATGACTGGTCTCTTGCCGGAGGCGAGAACGGCCTGGTCCAGTTTCTCTATCCGACGGAAGCGCTGCGGCAGGAGCGTGACCCGCTTCTTTTGGCGCAGAACAGGGACTTATCGAAGTTGAGTATCTACCTGGACTGCGGGGCGGAGGATAGCTACCGGTTCTATGAAGGCACGGAGCAACTGTATACCCTACTTAAGGAGAAGGGCGTGCCGGTAGAATATCACCTCAGAGCAGGCCAGCATGACGGGGACTATTGGAAGAGCCACATGGACGAATATTTGAAGTTCTATGCCGGGAGGACAGATGGATCATGACGCTTACGAATTACAATTTGAATTTTGAAAAGCTGTGTGCTACATATAAGTTGGGCTTACTTTAACTGCGTATATGAACTAACCCAAGGGAGATGAAGCCGAAGTGGAAAAGATTAAAGTTACCTATGAATCGGTGGACCAGTATATTGCCGCCTTTGCGCCGGAGATCCAGGAGCTACTGCAGAGCTTGCGTAAGGTCATTTCGGAAGCCGCGCCGGAGGCAGTGGAGAAGATCAGCTATCAGATGCCGACCTGGTTCCTGCATAAGAATCTGGTGCATATTGCCGCCTACAAGACGCATATTGGGTTCTACCCGGCACCCAGTGGAATCGAAGCCTTCAAGGAGGAACTAGCGCAGTACAAAGGAGCCAAGGGTTCGGTACAGTTCCCCATCAAGGAGCCGCTCCCCTATGATCTCATTGCCAGAATCGTCAAGTTCAGAGTGGAAGAGAATCAGCAGCAGGCTGCAGAGAAGCGGAAGAAGAAATAAGAGGGCGGGTTCATGTTGATCCAACATAAAAAAAGGGGCTGTCCCGAAGCCGTGAATTGGCTACTTGGGACAGCCCCTAATAGTTGACGCTACGCTTGATGGTGAATATAACTTAATTGTATTCGGTGTATGAATCCCAGTCCCTACAGCGCCTTATCGTCTATGCTGTTCAGCCAGCCCTCAATCTCTCCGATGACGGAGCCGATGCAGCCATCCTCGAACGGGGAGGTTAATCCGGCAAGCTTCACCAGCTCCGTGAAGGAGCGGCTGCCTCCGGCCTGGCAGAGCTTCAGATAATCCGGCCAGGCCGAGGTGAAGTCCTCGTTCGAGCGTTTCCAGAACTGGAAGGCGCAGAGCTGGGCCAGGGTATAGTCGATATAGTAGAACGGGGAGCGGAAGATATGGGCCTGCTTGTGCCAGAAGCCGCCTTGCTCCAGATAAGCATTACCGTCATAGTCACGGTGCGGCAGGTATTTCCGTTCTATGTCCCGCCAAGCCTGTTTGCGTTCCTGCGGCGTAGCTTCCGGATGCTCGTACACAAAATGCTGGAATTCATCGACAGATACGCCATAAGGAATGAACTCCAAACTGTCCGCCAGGTGGTTGAAACGGTACTTGTCCGCCTCCTCCTTGAAGAACAGGTCCATCCATGGCCAGGCGAAGAACTCCATACTCATCGAATGAATCTCAGCGGCTTCGGAGGTCGGGAACGTATATTCAGGAACCTCCATATTCCGGCTGGAATACGCTTGGAACGCGTGCCCGACCTCATGGGTCAGTACATCGATATCGCCGGAGGTTCCATTGAAGTTGGAGAAAATAAACGGAGCACGGTAGTCGCTGAAGAAGGTGCAGTAGCCGCCGAATTCCTTGCCTTTTTTGCTGACCAGATCCATCAGCCCGTTCTCCTGCATGAAGCTGAAGAATTCACCGGTCTCCGGGGACATCTCCTGATACATCTTCGCACCATTCGCCACGATCCAGTCCGGGTCTCCCTTAGGGGTAGCGTTGCCGGAATTGAACTTAATCCCCTCATCGTAAAATTTCAGTCCGTCCAGCTGAAGGCGTTCGCGCTGGCGCTGCTTCAGCTTCCCCGCAACCGGCACGATATGCTCATGCACCTGCTTGCGGAAGCCTGCTACCATCTCAGCATTATAATCGGTACGTCCCATCCGGTCATACCCGAGCTCCACGAAGCTCTTGTATCCCAGCTTGGCAGCGATTCCCGCCCGGACCTTCACCAGTTCGTCATAGATCCGGTCGAATTCGGGTTCATGCTCTGCCATGAAGGCATTACGGGCTTCGAATACGCCTTTGCGAACTTCACGGTCCGTGGAAGAATCGAACGGAATCAGCTGTGCCAAGGTGCGTTCTTCGCCCTGGAACATGATTTTGGCGGACGCGATCAATTGGGAGTATTCGGAGGACAGCTTATTCTCCAGCTGCAGATCTTCAATCACTTCAGGGCTGAAGGTACGCAGTGAGATTTCGGCCAGGCTTAACAGCTGTGTTCCCCATTCCTGCTCGAACTCGGCTCTGTACTTGGAGTTGACGAGGGCTCTGTAATAATCCGTGATGTACTCCTGGATCACCGGTCCGGTCTCGTCCATATAATCCTGCTCTGCCTTGTAGAATGCATCCTCCGTATCAATGGAGTGGCGGACACTCACGAGCGTCTCCATCGTATCGAAGCGGCTGCGCAGCTTATTGATTGCTGCCACGGCAGCTTTTTGCTCCTCCAGATTGCCTGTCTCCAGGTCCTTCAGCAGCGTGGTGAACTCCTGCTTGAATTGCTCCACATCCGGGCGTTCGTATACATATTCTGAGAATTTCATTTGCTGTATCGCATCCTTTCTTTACCATATAGATTCTATTATATAATCGGCGCCCGCAAAAAACTAATGTTCAGGCCGTAAAGTTTGATTATAGCTAATTATGGGTGCAGCAGCGTCTAGTGGTTGAATGGATATGGAAATTATTTTAGAATAGAGGTAATCTGCACCAATTCCAGAATCCCGGGAGGTGATGACCCATGTTTCGGATGAGTCAGTATGTGAACGGCACGCTCCATGCAAAGCCTGTGAAATAACTAAGGCGAAAGCTTGGCATGGAGCGGATTTATTCGCCTGTAGTATGTTTTAAGAAATACAGTTATTTATACACAGGCTTTGCCCTTAAAAGATTAATATATTTTAAGGAGCGAGCCAGAGATGCAATGTATAAATGCAGCAAAGCTATTGCCAGAACACCTGCTGAAGGAAATTCAGCAATATATTCAAGGGGAAGCCCTGTATATTCCAACCTGCCCGAGCAAACGCCGAAAATGGGGTGAAAGCTCAGGAGCAGCCAATTACTATAAAGTCCGCAATGCTGAGATCCGTAGCCGCTTCCAAGAAGGTGCAGAGTTGTACCAATTGTGCGAGCAATACGGGTTATCCATCGACAGCATCCGCAAAATTGTATATTCCAAGAACCCGCAGAGCTGATCTGCGGGTTTTTTGCTGCTCAGATGATACGCCATTCTCGACTGAATCCTCTAAATTAGACGGACCCATTAGAAGTGTAGCCAATTGCAGACGAGGTTGCGGACTGAGATTCCGTTATTGCAGCTTAAAGCCGCTAGAGTGCAGCTTGCGAAAAGGCCATTGTATAAGTTATTTTACAAAAATATACTGTAGCTGTAGGGAGAGAAGGCAGGAGGCGGTGGCGGTGAAAATCACGATTGAGCAGGTGCCGGAGGGCGGGGAGCCTGAAATTATTCTCAGGTGCAACGACCCGGATGAAGCCTTGCTGGGGCTGATCTACTCGGTGAACGCAGGCGCAAGGAAGCTGATTGGTATGAACGGGCTGCAAATGCACATCATCCATCCGCATGAGGTTTATTATTTCGAGGCGGTGGATCATAAGGTGTTCATCTACTGCCAGGAGAAGGTGTATGAGTCAAGGCTGAAGCTGTATGAGCTGGAGACGGAGTATGAGTCTGGCGATTTTTTCAGGGCCTCCAAATCCAGCATCCTGAATGTGGCCAAGATCGAGTCGCTCCGCCCGGTGCTCTACGGAAGATACGAGGCGCTGTTGCACAACGGTGAGAAGGTCTACATCTCCAGACAATACGTCCCGGTGCTCAAACGGAAGTTAGGGTTATAGCTGCGCTGTCCAAACTTGACTAGGAGGAAAACTCATGATTACAACCAGAAAGTATGTGTCTTTGTTCGTGAAGGATCTGCTGGTGGCTTGCGGGGGTCTGATGGTGCTCGCGGCGGTTGTGCTGGCTCTGAACTCAACGGAGATGATCCGGGGCTCGCTGCTGGTGCAATTGTTCCTGGGGGCTGCGGCATTTACCTGCTTCCGCTATGCGCTGGTGAATACGTATGAGGTTGATCCCAAAGTGCAGACGATCAGCTTCTACCTCTGCTTCATCCTTGCTGATGTATTGGTGATTCTCTGGCTGTGGCTGTTCGCGGATGGCCCGCTGATGGATAAGGGAGTGCTGGTGCCGTTCGTCATTGTTATTCTGGTGGTCAAAAGTATGGTGTACGCGATGATGCACATCGACGGGAAACGGGAAGCCAAGCAGCTTAATCAGAAGCTGTATGAGTATAAGCAGGACGGGGAGCAAAAAGAAGAAGAGCTTTAGGAATCTCTGGTGATAGGGGTTATGAAAGCCATCTTGGAGGGGAAGCGGCCCGGGTGGCTTTTTTGGTGCTAAGTAAGGTTGGGGATTTCTGTTACCTTTTGCAGACTGAACCGTAATAAGCCAAATGCTATACATAATCTTCCATGGAGATGATCTTATGCTGCTTCACAAGGTATCCCTGACAGAAATGATGAGCCGGATTCACGAACCCGGATATTCACCCGAAACTGTGCTTGACCCGTACTTGGAGCGTTACAGACAGGTTGAGCCGCATATCCATGCATTTGTCCCTGAGGCTGAGGCTGAAGGGCGTCTGGATTCGGAAAAAGCTCTGCTGCAACGTACCTACAGCGGAGATGAGCGTAAACCGGCCCTCTTCGGCATTCCTGTGGGCATTAAGGATCTGCTGCATGTAGACGGCCTGCCGACCCGGGCGGGATCACAGCTATCCGCTGAGCTGTTAGCCGGTGCCCAGGGATCTCTGGTCGCTAAGCTGCGTGCCCTAGGGGCCGTGATTGCAGGCAAGACGGTGACCGAGGAATTCGCCTATAACGGGCCGATTGCTACGCTTAATCCGCATAATACCGGGCATACTCCAGGAGGTTCCAGTGCAGGCTCCGCCGCAGCGGTGGCTGCGGGGCTCTGTCCGCTGGCAGTGGGCACACAGACGCTGCGTTCGGTGATCGCCCCGGCGTCCTTTTGCGGAGTGGTCGGCTTCAAGCCCAGCTACGGGAGGGTTCCGCTGGATGGGGTGCTGCTGTTCTCACCGTCTTTTGACTCAGTAGGGTTCTTCACACAAAACTTGCCTGATATGGAGGCTGCGGCGGCCTTGCTTGTCCCGGACTGGGAGACTCCTGCTGCCCCAATCCCCCGCAAGCCGGTTCTGGGCATCCCCAAGGGAGTCTATATGGAGCTGATGAGCGCGGAAGTCAAAGGGCTGTTCGGGGCTCAGATCACAGGACTTGAACAGCTTGGATATGAAGTCCGTTACGTCCAAATGCCGTGGGAGGATGAACTCATCTACGGAAATGCGATGCTGCGTTTCATTGAGGGTGAGCTGGCACGGGAGCATGAGCATAGATTCGCGGAGCATAGAGCGGAATACGGTCTTCCCGTGCAGGAAGCGATCCTTAGAGGGCAGCAGATTCCGGAGGAGGAGCTGGAGCAGTACCGAACCCGGCAAAGGGAGCTGAGGCAGGATCTAATGGAGCTGATGGAACAAGAGGGAATCGATCTGTGGGTCTCTCCGGCCCAAGGGGGGACTGCGCCGAAGATTGAGGAGCGGAATACGGGCTGGGCAGGGATGCCTGCGGTCTGGGGCTTCGCGGGAGTGCCCACGGTCAGTCTGCCTGCGGCAACGCTTGAAGGCATGCCGCTCGGCTTCCAGTGTATAGGAAGATATGGAGAAGACGAGGAGTTGTTAGCTTGGGCACGGCAGCTATGGCTGTGTCTGGCGGGTGAGCAACCGCTCCCCGTGGAATAAGGAGCGGTTACCGGTTGGTTACGGTGCCGGTTATTTTGTTTTGGGGTCCCCGCAAAGTACCTGAATATCCATCGAAGCTAAAGTCTCACTTTGTGGGGTTTCTTGGGGAAGCAGCGCCGCTTCAGGAACCGTACGTCGATCTCCCCGCTGCCGCCGGTATTCGGCTTCAGGCGGAGAGGGAAGGCGTTACGCTTCAGCAAGAGCTTCACCTGGCGCGGCGTGAGGCATGGGCGGAGCTGGAGCAGCTGGGCGGCGGCACCGGACACGATGGGCGTGGAGATGCTCGTGCCGGACAGCTTGAAATACCGCTTGCCGACCTTATTGCGCGGCAGTTCACGGACCAGCTGGGAGCCGGGGGCACGCAGCGAGATCACTGAATCGCCGGGGGCGACCAGATCCGGCTTCACCTTGCCGCCGGGAGCGGGCCCGCGGCTGGAATAGACGGCGATCCGGTCATCCTTCTGCGTCAGCGTCCGGCGGTCATTGACGGCTCCGACGGTGATCGCGGAGGGGCTGATCCCGGGGGACTCAATAGTCCGGCGCCTGGGGCCGGCATTACCGGCGGCGATGACTACGGTGAGCCCGGATTTGCCGGCTTTTTCAACAGCCTGGACGAGAAGGTCATCCTTGACATGCGGAGCCACCGGTCCGCCGAAGGACATGGAGAGGATGCGCAGCTTCAGCTTTTTGCGGCGGGTGATGCAGTATTCAATTGCCTTGATAATGGTGGAGTCATAGCCGTTCCCATACTTATCCAGCACCTTGATTCCGACAATCCCCGCTTCCGGCGCGGGTCCCCGGTACTTGCCCCGGCTGGACCAGCCGTTACCGGCGGCATCCCCGGTGATATGCGTGCCGTGTCCGTTGTCATCATACGGGCATTTCCGGTGATTGATATAATCCTTGAACGCCAGAATGCGGTTCACCGGCCGGGTCAGATCGGGATGCGGATAGACTCCGGTATCAAGCACAGCGATGTTGATGCCTTTGCCGGTAAGCCCTCTTGAGCGTCTAACCGCTGTAGCGCCTATGGATGGAGTTGCAATGTTGAGCGTAGCCTTCTTGATTCCATCCAGATAGACTTTATGGACTCCGTTCCAGCGGCATACATGCTCCAGACATTTCAGGGATACCTGTGAAGCCACGGCCTGGTGCAGCCGCAGATGATGCTTGACCGGGAGGACATGCCGTCCCAGATGCGTCCTTAGTTCGCGGAGTCCCGCTGGAGTAATCGGTTGTCTGAACTGTATGATCACCGGTATAGCAGCATTTGCAGCACTAGTGGAATAAGCACTGCGGATCTTATGCTTCAGGGGCCGGTTGAGCTTGGCGGCGTGATGCCTGACCCATGATGGTACACTCTTCATAATGTAATCACCTCTATGAAGCAGTGTATGCGGCCAGCTGCCCTGTGGGTACGAAACCATGAATGAGTACAGGGATACATTTATGTAAATAACAGGCAAAAGTGCGTTTCGGTTGATTCTTCTCTTGCATTTACTACTGTATTCCAATAGAAAGTGGTGAAGCAAATGAAAGAATCAGAGAAGAAGGCATTGCTGGCAAAACGTCAACTGATGGCTAAAAAAGCAAGAGCAGCGGCGGTAGTAAGACCCAAGAGACGGCGGATCAGACAGGTGCTTAATAATTTCATCGTGCTTGCAGTGAACAATAACAATGTCCCTTACGAAACGCAGGGCTGGACGGCTACACTGACCCGGAGCTCCGGCACTGTGATCACGGCTCAGTTCGATGAATTCGGCGTCGCCCAGTTTAATACGATCAGTACGCTGACAACAGTCAGCTACACGCTCCGAATTATCGATGCGGATAATGTGCAGCGCACACAGAAGTTCGTCCCGTCGAACCGCGAGTTTTTTGTAGCACGCTTCTAAGGTGGCGGACCTATTTATATTCTATGAACAGAGCAAGATAGAAAGCCAGATTGCATAGTGTAGCTGTGAATGACTGAACGAAAGAGCTGTTTCCGGGGCCGGAGGGCTGATGGGGGCAGCTCTTTTTTGAAAGAATTTATATGTTTTGGGGTCCCCGCAAAGTATCTGAGTCATCATCCAAGCTAAAGCCTCACTTTGTGGGGTTTATTTTGCGGATACGTGTGAGATAATATTTCGTTTGTCAAGCATTAAGGCGAGTTGGCGTTAAAATATTGGCTTAATGTACAATCCCGTCCACTGAATTCAGTTCTTATGACAATAAACCTTCCATCAATGTTCAAAAGCGGGGGCATACCCTATATAATATCGCCATAGATGTATATCAGGGATTATGGAACAGATTGCAAAGTGAGCAGCAGCTATGAGCTGAAGATGCCCCGGAAAGGTCTGAGGAATGATGAGCCTGGAAGCCTTGAATGAACGTGTGAACACGGATCTCGCTTATCTCGCCTATGGCGGCGCGGATTGGGTCCGCCCTGTGGAGCATGATGAAGGCCATGTCTATGATGTCGTCATTGTGGGCGGGGGCCAGAGTGGGCTCGGTGCGGCTTTTGGCTTGCTGCGCGAACGGATCTCGAATCTGCTGATCATCGATGAGAATCGTGACGGGCTGGAGGGGCCGTGGGAGACCTATGCCCGGATGGTGACGCTTCGCACACCCAAGCATCTGACCTCGATTGATCTCGGAATTCCGTCGCTGACCTTCCGCTCCTGGTGGGAGGCTCAGCATGGGGCGGGGGCCTGGAGTGAGGTGGACAAAATCCCGCGCGGCCAGTGGATGGAGTATCTGCGCTGGTACCGGCAGATTCTGAAGCTGCCGGTACGTAACGAGGTGCAGCTAAGGCTGGTCGAGCCTGGTGACGATGGAATCTACCGTCTGCAGGTTACAGAGGCGGGTAAGCCGCCTGGAACACTGCTGGCCCGTAAGGTGGTGCTGGCTACAGGTATTCAAGGCGGAGGGCAGTGGCATGTTCCGCCAATGATTGCAGATCATCTGCCGGAGCACCTGTACGCCCACACCTCCCGGCAGATTGACTTCGCTGCCCTGCGCGGCAAGCGGGTGGGGATTCTAGGCGGCGGGGCGTCCGCCTTCGACAATGCCAATTACGCGCTTCAGGAGGGCGCGGCTGAGGCCCAGGTCTTCGTCCGCCGGGCGCAGCTTCCGGGGGTGAACCCGATCCGCCAGATGGAGGGCTCAGGTATGATTGAGCGGTTCCATACCTTGGCGGATGCGGACAAATATGCAGTGATCTCGCATTTCTTCCAGTATAATCAGCCGCCGACAAGCGATACCTTCCGCCGTGCAGCGGCATGGCCCGGCTTCCGGCTGCACCTCGGCTCGCCGTGGCTGAAGGTGGAGGCTTCGGGGGAGCAGGCGGTGGTGACTACGCCCGCGGGAGAGTTCAGCTTCGACTATCTGATTGTCAGCACGGGCCTGCTTAGCGATCCTGCCCTGCGGCCGGAGCTGCGGCAGGTGGAGCCTCATATTGCCCGCTGGAGCGACCGGTACACGGCGCCTGCGGGAGCGGCGAATCCGCTGCTGGATGCGCACCCTTACCTTAGCCCAGGCTTTGCACTTCAAAGCCGGGACGAAGCAGGCCGCAAGCTGCTGCATGGCTTATTCGTGTTCAACTATTCCGCTCTGGCCAGCTGCGGGTTATCAGCATCGGCCATCTCGGGCCTGCGGAATGCGATTCCTAGACTGGTCAGCGGCGTGGCTGACCAGCTGTTCCTGGATGACCGGCAGCAGATCCTACAGGCTTATTATGAGTACGATGAGATTGAATTTACAGGCCAGTAAGACGGCCGGAAGAGGCTGTACCTGAGGCGGGCTATGACCTCTGGTGCAGCCTCTTGGCGTGCAGAGCGAATAGATGGGGCCAGTGCCCGAGAGCTGACGGGCAGCCGGGTCAGGCAGTAATTCTGGCGTACAGCGCGAAGAACAGCGCCAGCTCGCCCATGATCAGGACATTCGGTACATGGACTATAAGATCCAGCACATAGAAGCAGGCCAGAATGACGGTCAGCCCTGCCAGCGGCTTCATTTCCAGCCGATGCTGCTTATGCCTGTAGACCTGGAAGACCAGTGTCGTGGAAGCGAAGTAGAGCAGCACCGAGCCGAACAACAGGTTCAGCATCTGCCCATAATGAAGCTGATTCAGGAACAATAGCTGGATTGACGAAGCGAGCATACATAGCGACAGATAAATGAACAGATGCCCGTAGATAATGGTCTGTCCGGCAGTCTGGATATGCATATCGACCTTCTTCTCCAGGTTGTCATAATACTGCCACCATATGGCGATGATCAGCACAAAGGTGAGCGCAGCGAAGCCGACAGATGGCCCGGTCCAGCGGCTGGATTGCAGCACGGCGAGGATGCTGACCACAGATTCGCCGAGCAGGATCAAGGCGAACAGGGAGAAGCGCTCCAGCAGGTGATGGGTATTGGGGGGCGTCTTCACCAGAATCCTCCGTCCCGTCAGCGGGAGAATGATGTCCAGCATAATTCCTGCGTACAGTACCGCATACCGCAGCCAAGAATCGAAGAACAGGGAGCAGGCCGAAATCGCAAGTCCAATCCAGAAGCGTGATCCCAGATAGCGGGCCGTGTCGCGCAGATGCCCGCTTTCTCTGGAATGGCTGTAATGATACTGGACCGCGGTCATGATCCGGAGTCCGAGGTAGCCAATCAGAAACGGCAGATAGTTGGCATCGAAATCTACGGACAGGCTGGCTGTCATAATCAATACGAAGAACAACTGGATAATCAGAAAAATCCGGTGCATCACCGTATCCTGACCATAGCGGTTAACGAAAAGCGTCTGGCCGACCCAGGCCCACCAGATCGGAATGAAGATCAGTACGAATTTGCCCAGTGTCTCAAGGGACAGGGCCTCGTCTTCTACATGCAGCAGCACATGGCTGGCTTTGGAGACCGCAGCGACAAACAGCAGATCGTAGAAGAGCTCCAGCCAGGTTACCTTTTTGATGATCATTGCGTTAGTCCCCTTTGCTTGCCGAATGTTTGCCCGGAGCCGTCCGGTTTACAAGTATAATAATGGCTCTCCACAGAAGAAGGCAAGAATATCTGTGACAACTGGAGAGGTTGCCCTGGCGGCAATTGACCTGACGGGCACACTCATTGATAATAAAGAGGTTCATATTCTTGAGAGAATGGGAGTAGAAGCATGTCATATCGCAATATGGAAGAATGTATTATTGACCTGGAGAAGCACGGGCATTTAATTCGCATACATGAAGAGGTGGACCCGCATCTGGAGATGGCGGCGATACATATGAAGGTCTATGAGGCTGGCGGTCCCGCCCTGCTGTTCGAGAAGGTCCGGGGCTCGAAGTACCGTGCGGTCTCGAATCTGTTCGGAACAATCGAGCGCAGCAAGTTCATCTTCCGCGACACTTGGGAATCGTCGCAGGCGGTCATCGCCCTGCGCAGCAATCCCATGAAGGCGCTCAAGCAGCCCTTGCGGTATATCGGGACAGGCCTTGCCGCCCGTAAAGCGTTGCCGATCAAGAAGGGCAGCGGCGTGCCGGCCGGATTCGAGGAGATTCAAATCTCCGATCTTCCGCAGATTAAGCACTGGCAGGGCGACGGCGGGGCATTCGTCACGCTTCCGCAGGTGTACTCCGAGGATCCCGATAAGCCGGGCATTATGAACTCCAATCTGGGGATGTACCGTATCCAGCTTAGCGGCAACGAATATGAGCTGAATAAGGAAGTGGGCGTCCATTATCAGATTCACCGCGGCATCGGCATTCATCAGGCCCACGCGAACAGACGCGGCGAGCCGCTGAAGGTAAGCTGCTTCATCGGCGGCCCCCCTGCGCATACGCTCTCGGCGGTGATGCCGCTGCCGGAGGGCTTAAGTGAAATGACCTTTGCCGGGCTGCTCTCGGGGCGTCATTTCCGCTATAGCTATGTAGACGGCTTCTGCGTCAGCAGCGATGCTGACTTCGTGATTACCGGAGAGATTCATCCCGGGGAGACGAAGCCGGAGGGGCCGTTCGGCGATCATCTGGGCTACTATAGCCTGACTCACCCGTTTCCGGTGATGAGGGTACACAAGGTTTACGCCAAAAAAGGGGCCATCTTCCCCTTCACGGTGGTCGGCCGTCCGCCGCAGGAGGACACTGCCTTCGGAGAGCTCATTCATGAGCTGACTGGCGGGGCGATCCGCTCGGAGATTCCCGGCGTGAAGGAGGTACATGCGATAGATGCTGCGGGAGTGCACCCGCTGCTGTTCGCGATAGGCAGTGAGCGGTATACCCCGTATCAGCAGCTTAAGCAGCCTGCAGAGCTGTTGACGATCAGCAACCGGATTCTCGGAACCGGCCAGCTCAGTCTGGCGAAATATCTGTTCATCACGGCAGAAGAGGACAAGCCGGTCAGCACACATGATATCGCCGGGTTCCTGACCTACATCCTGGAGCGGATCAATCTGCGACGTGATATTCACTTCCAGACGAATACAACGATCGATACGCTGGATTATTCCGGCACCGGGATCAACAGCGGAAGCAAGGTAGTCTTCGCAGCCGTAGGGGAGCAGAAGCGGAGCTTGTGCACGGAGGTGCCTGAGGTTCTTCAGCGGGTGGAGCAGGGCTGGGGCCCGGCGGCGATGATTATGCCGGGGATTGTCGCCATGCAGGGGAAGCCGTTCCGGGATTACTCCTCGGCGGCAGAGGAAATCTCCGGCCTGAGCGCTGCGATTGCAGCTCAGGGGGCGCTTGATTCCTGCCCGATGATTATTCTGTGCGATGACAGCAGCTTCATGTCGGAGTCGCTGAACAACTTCCTGTGGGCGACCTTCACCCGCAGCAATCCGTCCCATGACATCCATGGGGTGAACAGCACGGTGGAGCATAAGCACTGGGCCTGTGATAATGTGATCATCGATGCCCGGGTGAAGCCGCATCAAGCGCCGCCGTTAATTCCTGACCCCGAGGTGCAGCAGAGGATTGAACGGGTATTTAGTGAAGGAGCAAGCTTGGGTGGACTGCGGAGCCGTAAGGGGTGAAGCAGCACTTCTATAACCGCTGAAAAGAGGGGTTGTATGGCTGAGCTATTCGGGGTGCTTTTCGAAGTTATGTTGGATTTCCTGCTTTACCGTAAGGACCGTAAACGGAGGAGAGAACGAAGAAGAGAGCGAAGAATAGCGCGGAGAATGAAAAGGCAGGGGCGTTTGTAGACGCCCTGTCTTTTATTTGGTGGGTGTTGGATGTTAGGCGCATAAACGTAATTTTTTGGTTTAATGACGTTTATGCGTTTTTTTGTTTCGGCCGAAAAAATGTAGGCGAAAAACCGAACACAATGTGCTGGGCGAGTGCTCGTGGGCTAAATGTAGGCGAAAAACTGGGCTCAACCGAATGTGGAGTGTAGCTGCTCAGTTCTGGTTGCTTGGCCAAGTGTAGGACTTGATGATGTCTTGGCTGCCGTCCATTCTGTGAAGCTTGAAGGTGAAGACATTGTCAGTACGTCCGGTGAAGTAGATATAGTCTCCCGGGAACATAAAATCGGGCTGCTCTACTTCGCGCTGGCGCTCTGCACTGAGCAGCTGCTTATATAACACAGTCTGCTTACCGGTAGCGCGGTCAACTAGGGTCAGGAAGGCAGTGTCTGTAGGGCGTACCAGCAGAACATCCGGGTATACGGCTTCGACATTGTAGTAGACATCCTGGGCAACGGTTGCACCCAGCAGTTTCGGTATATCTACGGTCTCGCTGACCGCTCCGGTCCCATCCTCAATGAGCCTTAGTGTGCGGCCGTCATTGAATACCAGCTTGCCTTCGGCCCAGACCGTGCTTGTGCCGAAGGAGGTATGGACATTCGTATGCCCTTGGCGGATCACGCTGTTGTTCTTCACTAGATAGGTATAATACTCCGCATGCACATGGGGCTCGCCATACGAATTGACGACTTGAAGCAGTGTCAGACCGGCGGGTGTGCGCTCGAAAGTGAAATCCACTACATCCAGTCCTCTGCCGAGAACAGCAAGCTTATGCTTAGTGTTCTGCTTCGTAGTCAGATAGAGCTCCCCGCTGTCCAGCGACAAGGAGTACACTCCGCCGTCGAACACTTCTGAATAACCGCGGTACATATGCAGACCGTTGGCCCGTATTGTATTGGTGGCAGCATCCCATCTTACGGGTCCGCCTTCAAGGGCCGCCACCACAAACTTGACGGGCACATACAACTGCTTATCCGCCATATAAGGTGTACCTCCAAGGGAGACCTTCTTCCCGTCCAGTACGCCGGTGGATTGACCAAGCTTCATGCTGAAGCTTTTGTTCCACCCGCTGAAGGTGGCGGTTTTGTCCGCGTTATTCCACTTGACCTTAAGTCCCATGATTGTGACCAGGTTAGCTGGCATATAAGAGACCCCGTTCTTGATCTGTGCGGTGCCTCCGGCCATGCCTGATGTTCCGCTTCCGCTGTTGTAGGTTAATTGGAGCTGCACGTCCGGGGCGGGCTTGGCCGAAGCCGGAACGGCTTCAGCTCCTCCGGCCAGAGCCAGTGCAAGTGCGGGGAGGAGTAATAACCTCCGGGTGAACTTCATGTTCATCATCCTTTCTGGGGGCGCGGCGGCTGCTAAATCAGCCGTCCCCCGTACCGTGACCCATAGGCTGAACCACGGATTGTACAGTAGCCTTTGTTACAGATTCATAACCCTCCAGGGGGTGAATAGCTATAACGGCCAAGCTACATGACATTAGAAGCATAATCATTTTTCTTATCATTGGATTCTTGCACCTCTCCAATCAGAAGTCTGTATTGTTCTGTCTGTTCCTCAGTGGCTTGATGCCGGAATTGTTCAAACAGATTCACACATTTAATGATTATGCTATCACTCTTTATTTTAGCAGAAGATTCCAGACTTTGCAGAAGGAAGGCCATTCCTTCCAGGCGGTGATTGCGTAAATAATAGTTGGCTAATTCCGCTAGAAAGGTAGAGTACTGGTCGGCCAGGATCTGCTGGTTGTGAAGCTCGCCGAAGTCCTTCAGGTTGGTCCGGTAAGGGATATAGGAAGGGAACTGTTCAAGCACCTCATCCACATTCCAGGAGAAGCGGTTGGCTGAGATCACAATATGGTACAGGGCTACAAAGATCTCACTGGCATGCGGAGCAATATAGGCCACATATTCAGGCAGCACTCCATAGTCGCCGGACATCATCCGGTAGAGGAGGGTATTGGCCGTGCCCCACTCCTGGAATTGGTCCAGGATGTGCCGGGTGTCTTCCCCTTTTTCGCGTATCCAGCTCCTATCCATATATAGAGCTACGTATTTCAGCGCCGATTCATAGTCCCGGAATTCTTCGCACACGCTTGCCCGCATCAGATGCGAATACAGCGCGTAGAAGAATACTGGCTTCTCCGGGCATTTATCCTGGCGGTCTCTGCGCTGCGACCGGTGCAGATGGTGGTAGCTGAGCATGGCAAGACGGTGCATCTCCTGAGCCAGCGCGTCCACCTTGTCCCATTTGTGCAGCGAGTAATAGACATGCATCAGAGCTTTCAGTCCATCGAGCTGATCAGACACCTCAAGGCGTTCAATATAACATTCGAATAAAAGAGCAGCCTGGAGGTTGAGTGTCTGGCTGTCTCCTAGGGCAATGCGGAACAAACGGTACTGGCAGAGGGCCAGCCGCTCGGAATGCTGATACTTCTCGCTCGCGCTGATATTCTTGTACAGCACGGCTGCCGCCTGCCAGTGATGCTGCTGGAACAAGTCCTCGGCCACTTCAAAAAGCATCGGAGCATAGGTTAGGTTGTCCAGCAGATTTTTGACTACTAGCTCTATACAGTCCAGCCGCCCCAGCTCCGCCGAATTCAGGATGAAGGGGCGCAGCCGCCGCCAGGTGGGTGCCGAATATAAAAAGCACTCATCGACATACATGCTATAGAAATGATCCTCCGGCAATGACATGCCCCGGGTGATCAATTTCAGGTGATTCATGGCAATCGGCTGCTGACCGCTAAGGATACGGCTTAAGGTGCCGGAATTAACGCCGGACTGAATGGAGAACTGGTTGATGGACAACTGCTGGGAATAGAGATAAGCCTCAAGATGACTGCGAATCGTTGTGAGAGGCTTCAAGGGATCACCGCCTGACTGAATTCCATATTTTGGATTATTGTATATGTGTATAATATAAGTCATTATTCCAATGGTCAATAGAGTGATGGGGAGAAACCGTGAACAATGGAAAAAAGCATTCCCGTGGTCCCAGGAACGCTTAGTCTTGATAGGCGGGCAGACAGCGGATCAGGCGGTGTAAATCCCTGCTTCATTCTTGATCCTGCGGCGTTCGATGACTTCTTCATAATCCTTAATCAGTCTGTCAAAAATCTGCTCCCAGGAGCGCTGGAGGGCTTGGTGCCGGCCTTCACGGCCCATTGCGCTCCGCAGCAGGGGCCTGGCGGCGGCGGTGCAGATCTGCTCTGCCATGGCTGCCGGGCTGCGCGGCCCGAACAGCATGCCGGTGACACCGGGTGCGATCAGCTCCCGCGTTCCGCCTGCATCTGCGGCGATCACGGGAAGCCCCGACGCCATGGCTTCAAGCACGACGTTGCCGAAGGTCTCCGTGCAGGAGGGGAAGACGAACAGATCGGCGGAGGCATACAGCTCTGCCAGCTCTTCGCCGTGTCTGGCACCGGTGAAGGTGACATTCTCCTGTGCCTGCGATTTAAGCTCAGGCAGTAGCGGGCCATCGCCGACAATCACCAGCTGAACCTTTGAACGCACGGACTCCGGCAGGAGCTGCATAGCCTGAAGGAGGGTGGTGAGATCTTTTTCCGGGGCAATCCGTCCGACATAGAGCATCATCAGCGCTGCTCCCTTGCCGTAACGCTCCCTGGTCTCTTCGCTTCGTCTCTCCGGCGAGTAGAGGGTACAGTCCACGCCTCTGGACCATAAGCGCAGTCGTGTGAAGCCCTCCATGCGCAAGCTGGTTAGGGTCTCGCGGGAAGGGGCCAGGACGGCATCGCAGGACCGGTGATACCACTTCATGTATTTCCAGTAGATCGGGAGGATTCTTCTCATTTTGTAATATTCGAGGTAACGGTCGAAGTGGGTGTGATAGGAGGCGACATGGGGGAGCTGCTGCTTGCGGGCATACCGGAGGCCGGTTAAGCCGATATTGAACGGGGTGGCGAGATGGAGCAGGTCAGGGGCGAACGCAGCCAGTTCACTCTGCATGGAGGACATGCCGGGCAGGGCCAGCCTGCACTCGGGATAGAGGAAAAAGGGGATGCTGGCCACGGGTCTGACAGGATCGGGGTAGCTGCTCTCCGGGGCGGATTTTGGCGTGAACAGCAGATGTTCAATTCCCCGGCGGTGCAGGTGGCTGGTCAGCCGGCCGAGTGTACGGGCAACGCCATTCGTCTGCGGAAGAAAAGTGTCCGTGAATAGAGCCAGACGCATCGGTATCCCTCCCAGTAATCTTGTTGCCTTGATCTTAACAACCAACTATTACTTGGAGATCAACCGCAGGTTAAACATCTTGCATGAAGAGGGGAATTTACAGGGAGGGCAAGGGAGGACTAGGGAGGACTAGGGAGGACTAGGGAGGACCGCGGAGGACAAGGGAAGACCAGGGTAACAAGGTTAAAGGAAGCGTGGATCGGGTATACATGAGGTATCAGGAATGAAGGAGGTATAAGGAGATGAGCAAAGATCTGCCGCCAGAGGTTCCGCCGAAGGTTGTCCCCGATGTGAAGCCGGATATCCTCCCGGAGCCGGTTGTGATCCCGCCGGAGGTTGTGCCAGAGAAGCATCCCGAAATCGTACCGCCGGAGCAGCCGGATATGGTGCCGCCGGCCCCGCCCGAGATTCTTCCGAATGATCCGCTGTAAGCTGGAATGCTGTCTGACAGAAGGATAATGTATAGATTGTGCTGAGCGCCCGGGGAACCGGGCGTTTTTATGATTATATAGGAAACTATAGTTTCCTGCTGCTGTGGAAAAGGTGAGTGTAAATTTGTGGATATGAGTTCTTGGAAAGAAGGAGAATGTATGTGAAAAACAGCATACATTGTGTTCGCGAGCAGGCATATGGACCAAATGTATGTGAAAAACAGCATACATTGTGCTCGCAAGCAGGCACACGGTCTGAATGTATGTGAAAAACAGCATACATTGTGTTCGCGAGCAGGCATATGGACCAAATGTATGTGAAAAACAGCATACATTGTGCTCGTAAGCAGGCATATGGGCCAAATGTATGTGAAAAACAGCATACATTGTGTTCGCGAGCCGGAGGGGCGTTCGGACAAGCAAAAAGTCACTGTAAAGGGAAATAGGTGGATTTTTCCAATTGTTTGCGGCAGGCAGCCGTCTCCTCAGCCGGAAAAGGGTGCGGCGGTAATAGAGACGTTGGCTGACGTTTGGTAGGCTCAACCTCAACTCCCAGGGAGACTTGTCCAGATCGGCTCGGCGTATTGATTCTGCAGATTCATGCTGCAATCCTTGCCGGTATCGTAGGAGCGGTTGCCCAGTGCCAGTGTGAACTGCTCAAGCTTGCGGCTTGCCGCAGCGGAGTCCTCCGTACACTCCAGCCAATCGGCAAGCGCTCCGAGCACCGTCCGTCCTTCCGCAAGGGCTGCCTCCCACAGCTCCCACACAGATTCGGTCTGCACCTCGGAATATAGTGCGGGATGCCGCCACCGGGAGTGCCGCTCATTCAGATAATCCAGCCGTTCCTCGCGGGCAGTGAGCTTCCGTGAGAACAACCGGCGGGTCCGGCCACAGGTGATAGCCTTCTTCCAGCCCTTCGGGTCATACAGGCATTTCTGAGCCAGCACCATATCGCGGTACGCGCTCTGCCAGATCTCTGCGGGCAGTCGATCCATAGTCTCCGGGTAATGCTTAAGGGCGGTGGCATGAAGAATGCGATGAACCGGCTCAGGCAGCCGGGCACCTGTGTCAATTGTAGCCCAGGCAGCGTGCTGCCAGGTGTTCATCCCGTGCAGCTGCTTCATGAACAAAGTGTCCAGGTCAATCTCAAACCGCTGATGGGCACGGTACTTATAGCCCGCCTTCCAGTTAATATAGGGATGGAGGTTGCGGTCCAGCAGATGATGGGTCAGGAAACCGAGGAAATAGAGCTGGGCCTGGGCCGCTTCCGTTCCTTCAAGTCTCCGGGCAGCCTCCCAGAAATCAACAAGTACAGGCCCGCAGCTCTGCGTATGCATCTGGTCTCCGAGATGAAGTGCCCCGGTATCTCGTCTCCAAGGAAGAAAGCTGTGATACAGCAGGAAATCCGGACCCTGACAGCCGAGATTGTAGAGCTTCTGCTGTTGTTCCAGCAGTTGGAGACACGGGAAACGGCTGCTGAATTCTCCGGCCAGCTGCTGGCCGAATTCAATATGCATCCAGATATTGGGCATGATTGATCCTCCTACTAGTTATGATGGATACCGTGCAGTGATAATCTGAATCCATTGTAATGCCTATATGTTAAAACAAAATAAGAAATATGTGTGAAATTAGGCAGAGCTGTACATTCCCGTACATTAAGGTAGACATGGGTAGACATGATCACGGGCACAAGAGTATTCTTATATGGCCTTAAGACAACCATAACACTGTAATATGCAACTGGCAAAAGGAGGCCCATACCTATGAAGTCCCGTTCCTCTCAACGCGTTAAAATGCCTCCGGGATTCTGGACAGGAATAAGCCGCCTGGGGATTGCTGCCCGCGACGTAGCCCGCCAGGCACAGCTCCCTGTAACGATAACAACAGAAGCCACGGTTACCACTGCCCAATATTTCGCAATCTGGCAGGCGTATTCCGAGCTTGCCGGGGATCTTGCGTCAGGCATTACCAGGCTTGCGGCCGCCTTTGACACCGCGCAGTATCCTCCCGCCGTATTAGCGACGTATCACGCCCGTGACTACCGCGATGCCTTGCACCGCATGGTCAGGTACAAACAGATGTGTCCGCCCGAAAGCCTACGGATGACTGAGGAGAACGGGCAGTGCACCATAGAACTGGAGTGGGGGCCTACAGGGCTGCCCGGTCCGCCGGTGCTGGCGGGGATCACGCTGGCTTTTCTCTTGGAGCTTGGAAGAAAGGGGACGGGTCAGCCCTTGAAGGCGCAGGCCGCCGAATTTGTCAACTCCATGGGCGATGAACAAGTGCTTGAAGCTTATTTCGGCTGCGCGATTCAAACAGGCGGGAAGTATAACCGCTTGACCCTGCTGCAAAGCCATCTGGACCTTCCCTTTGTTTCTTATAACAAAGAACTGCTGGAGATTCTTGCTCCCGCACTGGACCGCTCACTCGACGAACAGCTTGGCAGCTTCTCTGTATCCGGGAGGGTCAAGGTGATCATTGCACACTGTCTCGCAGGTGGATGTCCCGACCTCCAGACAGTTGCGAAGGAGCTTACGATGAGCGTGCGGACCTTGCAGCGCCGGCTGACTGACGAGAAGACGACCTTCAAGCAGCTATTGACACAAGTCAGACATGAGCAGGCACGGGAGTACTTGGCAAATCCTTCGCTTGATCTTAAAGAGGTGGCGTTTCTGACCGGGTATGAGGATCAGAACTCTTTCTTCCGTGCCTTCCGTCACTGGGAAGGGGTTACGCCTTCACAGTGGCGTGCGGAGCGCCTGAATGGACACCTAAATATATGAACACCTGAATGCACGAATGTGCTGAGCTGTAACTTTTGGCGTGTCCGGCAAGAAGCTTGGCGCAAGGTGCTAGTTACTGAATGATCCCAACGAGATAATATAATCACTATCCGCAACACAAGAAGATATGAATAAGGAGAAGTGCATTATGGAGATGGGATTACACAATACAACAGCACTAGTTACAGGATCAACGAAGGGTATAGGAAAAGCCATCGCCATAGAGCTTGCCAAAGAAGGCGTCAACGTGCTGGTCAATGGGCGGAATAGGGAAGAGGTGGAGCAGACTGTCCGTGAATTGAAGCTGAATTACCCGGCCACCGCTCCCCAGAATGCCGCAGCCGATATTGCCGATCCTGAACAAAGACAAGCCTTATTCGCCCAATTCCCCAGCGTTGATATTCTGATCAACAGTATGGGCATTTATGAATTGATGCAGTATGGGGAAGTGGACGATGATATCTGGGAGAAGTATTTCCGCACGAATGTGCTCGCTGCAAACGGATTAACGAAATTATATTTACCTGGAATGTTGGGCAGGAATTATGGCCGTGTGATCTTCATTGCCAGCGAAGAGGCGGTCATGCCCTCAGGACAAATGCCTCAATATGCGATGACCAAATCCATGCTGCTGTCCTTGGCCAAAAGTATATCTAAAGTGACAGCAGGGACAGAGGTTACTGTGAATACCATCATGCCTGGACCTACACTCTCAGAAAAGGTGCATCACATCATTGACGGTATGTATCCTGACGAAAATTTAACTTTTGCAGAAAAAGAGCAGAAATTCATGGCGGCCAATCTGCCGCAATCCGAATTACAGCGTTTCATCAAGCCGGTGGAAATCGGCAGGCTGGCTGCCTTTGTATGCAGTCCTTATGCGGCGGCCTTTAAAGGTTCTCCCATCCGCATGGATGGAGGGATGGTGCCGACTATATATTGATGGAGGTGTACATGCTCAACAGCAAACAGCGGCACACGGGACGTTTAAGCCCCGGGGTGCCGCTGTTTTGTTGTATCGAGGCCGGATTCAGCCTAGTTTGATCATGTCACGGAATACGCCGGGAAAAGAATCAGGGATCGCTATCGCCCCGACGCACTTCTCATAGAACGGCAATGCGTCCTCGACCCAGCCGATGATGGCGTAGCCGTAGCCGTTCTGGCGCATCGCGGACAGGCATTCCAGCAGCAGGGCCTTCCCGATGCCCAGGCCCCGGTAATCGTCCAGCACGCCGGTCGGGCCGAAGAAGTTCTTCATCACGACATCGTGGCAGGCGAAGCCGATGACTGAGCCCTCCTTCACGGCGATATAGCAGTGGACGGGCAGCGGCGAGAAGGCGGTCTCGCATTCATTCCGCCAGCTGTCCGTGAAATGATGGCCGACAAAATCAACAATGGCCTGCTTATCTCCGGTCATCGCCCGTTTGACAGTAATGCCTTCACCCCGCAGACGCTCCAGCAGCGCCCCGTTGTCCGGCAGATCGTATAGCTTCACAAGCATATCAGGCATAAGGTTCCCCCGCTTTCTGTTCAATAATCTCAAGATCGGTAATCATCCCGCGCAGATCCGCTTCGAATAATTCCGGCCGGTAGAACCGGGAGCGGATGAACAGCTCCGCCATTTGCGGCGGAAGCAGCTCGGCAAGCACGGTCTGCATTCTTAGCTTGGCCCTCCGCAGATCCCCGTATCCGCTCCGGTATTTGTCCCGGAGGAAGGTCACCACTTCCTCGCTGTCCGGCGACATCGCTCCGCGGAAGAGGAAGGTGTGCAGCGGGGAGCGGCGCTGCGCCGGGATCTCATACTGAATCATGGCGTCGATCAGCTCAGCTGTCAAGCGGTTCTTGTTCACATCCGCAAGCAGCTGCGGAATTAGGGAATAATAATCGGTTAACGCATAATCCGCCCATTCTTCACCGGTCAGCCGCTCTGCGGGCAGCCCGTGGAACTGGTGCAGGAACCGGACCAGGAAGGAAGAGATATCCGCTCCGGCCTTCCAGCTCTGCTCTGCGGCCAGGAAGGCCGGATAACGCGAGGTCTCGAACAGTCCGTATGGACTGCCCAGCGAGAACGGGCAACCCCAATTCGTATGGATAATACCATCCAGCTGCTCCGAGCGGGCCAGCTCAATCCAGTCCTGCACATTCCTGACCCGGTTATGAATCACCGGATAATTCTGGTCGCCGTTATCATCCCAGCAGCGTACAGAGGAGGCGCCGAGGGTCTCGATGCCCGCGTCCCTGAGCTTGTGGAGAATCAGCCGGGCATCCGCCTTCATCCGGTGTCCGCCGTAGATCCAGACGACAACTACAACCCGTTTGTCCAGCACGGCTATCTCTTCCGCAGTAGCGTGCATGATCATATCATGCCAGATCATCGGTATCTTGCCGAGGCTGACCGTCTTCTCGGCCAGCTGATTGACGAAGCGGATGAAGGAGGCCTCCGGAGTAAGCCCGGACCTCCTGCAGTCTTCACAGGTGCCGAGCGTCCAGACTTCATCACAGCCCAGATGAAGATATTCGCTGTGCGGATGAAGGGCAGCCACTTCCTCCAGAATGCCGGCCATCATCTCGAAGGAGCCTGCACGGTGCGGGCACAGCTCCGAGACCGTCTCCGGGACCTCGCGCAGACCGATATAAGCCGGATGCTTCAGGATATATTCCAGATGGCCGAAGGACTGCTGCTTCGGAATCACGGTGACGAAGTGGTCATGTGCGGTCTTGAGCAGCCGCTGGTGTTCTTCTTCAGTGAAGGCAAGCTCAGGATGCCGCAGGAAATCCAGCTTACGGAAGGGCAGCTTGTCTTCATATTCGATGACCAGCGTATTGATCTTATAATCGGCCATCTCTGCGATATACTCCAGGATATGCTCATAGGTCGGGTAGACCGTGCGCAGATCGAGATAATCGCTGCGCAGCTTCAGCTCCGCCCAGTCGGCAACCGTAAGTGCAGGCACAGTGCCTTTGCCGGAGGTTATCAGCTGCTCCAGCGTCTTAATGCCGTAGAACAGGCCGGACGCACTAAGCGCATACAGCTCAATCCGGTCCGTGTCTGTAATCAGCACGTAGCCGTCATGCTTGCCCTCAACCCGCCGGGCCATCAGCGGGTTGAGCGGGGTACCGCCCGTGACCAGGGAGAATACACCGCTGCCGTCATGCGTAGTACGCACCGTCACCTCTGTGAATATCCTTTGCGCTGCCGTGAGCAGCCGGACATCCTTCACGGGGAGCTGAAGCTGCACCTTCCAGCCGCGAATACCGCTGACCGGCTCCGGTCCCCGGCTCTGCACCACCTGAGGCTCTGGAATCAGCTGAGGGTTCATAGCCAGCGGACCCGGCCTTTGAAGCGTTCAATGAAGCGGTTATTCCACTCATCCCCGCCGGGAGCGTTGCCGCTGCGCCAGACCGGCACCTCGATCCCTTTCGCTCCGAGACAGGCCGCTGTAGTCATCATCAGGGAATTGAGCAGAAAAGCGTTGGCGAAGGTGGAGGTCGAACCCATCTTCGGTTCAATCCCGTCAATATGCAGCGCAGCGTCCCCGGGCTTCACCTTGCTGTCCAGGACATAGTCGCACAGCTCATACAGATTCTGCCCTGAAGGGTGGCGGGCAATATGATCCTTAGGCGTAGCTTCAGCATGGCCGACCGAAGTAACGGCAATCGTTGTGACTCCCCGGCGCCGGGCTTCTACAGCCGCATCGACACAGGCGGTGTTAATGCCGTAAGCATTGGCAAGAATCAGAATATCGCCCTCGCCCAGCCGGTTGTCTTCAATAACAAGTGTTCCGTAGCCGGGAGTGCGTTCAACGGCCATCGAGCGCAGGGCGCCGTTCGAGATCATTGTGCCTTCATCTAATATGGCGCTGATATGCATCAGGCCGCCGGCGCGGAAGAAGACCTCAGTCGCATTCATATTGGAATGGCCGCCCGGGCCGTAGAGGTAGACCAGCTTGTCCTGTGCGATATGATCCGCAAGCAGCTCTGCCACCTGCTGCAGCTTGTCCTGCGGTTCGTTCCGGATCTCATTCAGCAGCTCAACAATAGTATCCATATAAGCGGACATAATATCTGGCTTGGCGTTCATCTGGATTCCTCCTAAAAGTTTATAAGTACAAGCCCGTGTGTGCTTGCCTAGAAGATAACAAAGCGGGCAAACCAAGTAAATCAACTATTTTGCGCAAATCCGCACCGTTTTTGACCGATTTGCACCAGCAGTGTACCAGATGACCGGGGAACGCTGATCATCCGCAGCGGCAGGTAAAAATTTTTCTGAACGGGTCAGGATCGTGACTTATGTAAAATTCTTTGCTTTTCTATAATGAGAGATAAGATCACGCAAGAGGGGGGACAGAGCCTTTGAAGACGTCAGTTACCTTACCGCAGTCCCATCAGACACCAACCGCCGGCAGCAGAAAAAGAAAACGGATAGAAGCGGGGATGGGCTACTTTTTCGTCGGTCCCATGCTGCTGGGGGTGCTGGTATTTACGCTTATTCCGATGATATTCTCCTTCATGCTCAGCTTCACCAAATGGTCATTCGTTACCGGGTTTGATAAGATCCGCTGGAGCGGCCTCGATAATTTCCGCCAGCTGTTCCAGGATGAGGTGTTCCTGAAGTCGCTGGGCAATAACTTCATTATGCTGCTGGCCGTACCCGTCGGGATGGCGATCGCGCTGATCCTCGGGGTCATTATCACGAGTCATGTATATGCGCCGGGTGCCTTCAAGGTCATCTACTTCATGCCCCAGATATCCAGTGTAGTTGCTGTGGCGGTAGTGTGGCAGGTACTCTTCCATCCTTCGTACGGTCCGGTCAACGGTTTCCTGTCGGCGATCGGGGTGGACAATCCGCCCAAATGGCTGGCCGACCCCACGTATGCGCTCCCATCGGTCATGCTGCTGATGATCTGGATTGACCTTGGGGTCTCGCTGATTATCTACATTGCCGGGATCAAGAATATCCCTGCCGACCTGTATGAAGCGGCGACGATTGACGGCGCCTCCAAGCTCGCCCAGTTCCGCTCCATTACCTTTCCGCTGCTGACGCCGACGACCTTTTTCCTGCTGGTGACCGGGATTATCGGCAATTTCAAATCCTTCGCCCTGGTCAAGGTGCTGACGGACGGCGGACCGGCTAACTCCACTTCTGTCGTAGTGTACGATATGTACCAGACCGCATTTGTCGATCTTCAGACCGGTTATGCTTCATCCATGGTCATGATTCTGTTCGTCATCGTGCTTGCCATTACCGGCCTGCAGTGGCTGGGACAGCGTTATTGGGTCAATTACTAGATAAGGGAGGCACATACCTGTGAGAATAGGCAATCTGGACTGGGGAAAAGCCATCATCACCCTGATCATGGCACTGCTGGGCATTGTGTTTCTGCTCCCTTTTATATGGATGCTGTCCGCTTCGCTCAAGCCTGAGGCCGATGTGTTCAAATATCCGATCGAATGGATTCCGCAGACATGGAGGGCGGCGTTCAACTATCATTCCGTCTGGTTCGGCAAAGCCAACTTCACCCTGTATTACTGGAACTCGATTAAAGTCACAGCGCTCACGACACTTCTCTCCGTAGCGGTGTCCAGCATGGCGGCCTACGGCTTCACCAAGATCCGTTTTCCCGGCAGAAATGCACTTTTCGTACTGGTGCTGGCCACTTATATGATTCCTGCGGAAGCCACGCTGGTGCCGCTGTTCATTATCTTCCGCTCCACCGGTCTGTACGATACACATCTGGGCCTGATCCTGCTTGGCGGGTTCAGCGTGCTGGGCACCTTTCTGCTCCGCCAGTTTTTTGCCTCACTCTCGAATGAGTATATCGAATCGGCGCAGATCGACGGCGCGGGACATATCCGTATCTTCCTCTCGATTCTGTTCCCGCTGGTCCGTCCCGCCATTGCCACTTATGCCATTCTGCGGTTCATCTGGACCTGGAATGATTTTCAGACGCCGCTGGTCTTCTTGAACAGCAAGACACTCTATACGCTTCAGCTTGGCATGAATGCCTTCGCTGACCGCAACGGCGCCTTCTATTCGCTCATCATGGCGGCTTCGGTCTCGGCGATTGTCCCGCTGCTGGTCGTGTTCATCCTCGGGCAGAAGCAGGTGATCGAAGGTATTTCCTTGGGGGGGGTGAAGGGGTGAGGGCTGGCAAGTTCCCGGAAGCTGCATAACCGGAAGACAGGCGGGCGGATAGGACGGTCAGGAAGTGCATGAGAACTGCATGGAACTGTAGACCACATTAGAAGGGGTGTTAGTTATGAAAAAGAATGTGTTCGCTCTGGTATGGATCATCGTACTTCTGGTAGCCCTGGCGGGCTGCGGCAACTCAAACAACACAAATGGTGCATCTCCCACTTCCGGCAGCACGGCTGGACCGGAGGCGGGGGAGAGTGCCGCACCTTCAGCAGAACCGGTAACGATCAAAGTCGCCAACTGGTCGCCTGCGGCGGATATGGAACCGATTCTGCAGGCGTACGAGGATTCCCATCCGGGAATCACACTGGAATACGTGGAGCTGGCTGACAACGGTGATTCAGTGGCCGGAATGAAGAAGCTGGATCTGCTCGTCGCGTCCGGCGAGAACCTGGATGTGGTATTCATGCCGGGGGCAACCGATTATTCACAGCGTGCCGGACTCGGACTGCTGGCTCCGCTGAATGACCTGATCAGCAAGGAAGGCATCACGCTGACAGATGAGTATACGGTTGATCCGTCCGTTGACGGTAAAGTGTATGCCCTGCCGGATACGCTGGAGAATTATTTCGTCCTGCTGAACAAGGACAAGCTGGATGCGGCGGGCTTAGCCGTTCCCACCGAATGGAGCTGGGACGATTACCTTGATTACGCAGCCAAGCTGACCAGCGGCACCGGGCCGTCCAAGACCTTCGGTACGTATTTCCATACCTGGGCTATGTACTGGGAGCTGGCCGTCATCAATCAGGAGAAGGACAATAATCTGGTCAACAACGGCGCCCTAAATATCGACAGTGCGGGTATCCGCCAGTCCCTGGAGCTGCGCAGCAAGGCAGAGGCATCGGGAGTAGCGGTGCCATATGCCGACACCATCTCCCAGAAGCTTGCGTACCGCTCGGAGTTCTTCACCGGACATGCCGCGATGATCGTGACCGGCAACTGGATGATCGGCGAAGCAGGCGGCTCGGAGGAGTTCCCGGCTACGTTCACTACCGCATTCGCTCCGATGCCGTCCAATAGTGCCGGACAACCTGCGGGAGTCAGCATTGCCAACGGCAACTATGTAGGAATTCTGGAGAAGTCGGCACATCAGCAGGAAGCCTATGATTTCATCCGCTGGTACTCCACAGAGGGCGAGCAGATGCAGAATGTATATTCCGCGTGGAAGAAGCAGGATGTGGACAAGTTCATTGCCGGCGTCAAATCGGGTGCCATGAGCCCCGACAAGATTGACGAAGCCTCACTGGCCTATGTAATTAAGAATGCCAAGCCCGCACCGCTCAGCGTGCCGCCGACCTATCAGGGCGAGCTGGAAACAGCCTTTACCAAAGAAACCGAGCTGTACATCCTGAAACAGCAGGATCTGGAGACTACCATCAAGAAGGCGCAGGCTGAGCTGCAGAAGATTGTAGACGCCAACAAGTAAAAATTGGAAGCGCTGAATAGCCCTTTTTTACCCGGAATAATAGATTGAAATGAGCTGCTGGAGGCGGAAAGCTGATATGATAGAGGCATAGAAAACGATAGTCTGATTGTGAAGGAGGATTGCCATTGCTGCCTAGAGGATGGAGACTCGGTTTTCGCAATAAGCTGCTCGTCGCTTCTCTGCTCTGTCTGCTGCTTCCCGCCTCTATTACCTTGTATATCTCCAATTCCTACACCGAGCATATCCTCCGCTCCCAGGTGATTCAGAATGAACGCCGTTCGCTGGAGCAGGAGAGCCTATATATCTCTAACCTTCTCAGCAATATGGTGCTGGTGGCGAATTATATCCAGTTCGACCCCGGCATCACTCTTATTCTCAAAGAAAACTGGCAGCGCAATAAGCTGCACGAGCCTGATACCGCCAAGCACATTCTCGATTTCAAAGAGGTTACGGACAAGCTGAACAGCGTCACTTCCATGATGGAAAAAACGTTCGTCACCGTCCTCACCTCAGATGGACAATATTATTCAAACTATGCTTACGCCAAGCTGGATATCGGCGCACTGCTGAAGCAGCCCTGGATGGAACAAGCCCGCCAGCAGCCTGCCTTCGAGCTGTATTGGGCGGGTGTGCTTGCCAACTATATTCCGACCGCTGCCCCAAGCAGCCCGCAGGTGCTGACCATTGCCAGGAATCTCAAGCTGTCCTCCAATTCAACCTATGCTACCTTGATCATCAGCATCGCCGAGAGCCGGATCAGCCAGATTTTTAATGACAACCGGCAGGGCCAGGAGACGCTGCTGATTGCGCCTGACGGAACCGTTCTTGCCGCCAGGGACAAGACCCGGCTGGGCCGGCCGTTCGCGCTTATGGATGCTGTGAAGCATTCAGAAGGTTCCGGGTTTATGGATTACCGGGGCGAGCAATATCTGCTGAGCAGCCTGGAGATTCCTTACGGGAATTACCGGATTGTCAGCCTGTCGCCATACCGTGAGGCCGTGAGCCAGATCAGTGCCACCCACCGCTGGAGCAGTGCCGTGCAGATCGTATCAGGCGCTTTTTTCCTGCTGATTCTGGTTCTGCTGGTCCGGCAGTTCACGAAGCCGGTGATCCGGCTGGATCAGGTGGCAGCACGGGTGGACAGAGGAGAGCTGGGCATCCGCTCAGGCGTCCGCGGCTATGACGAGATCGGACGGCTGGGCAAGTCCTTCGACCATATGCTGGACCGGGTGGAGCGGATGATTATCCAGATCAAGGTGGAGCAGGCGCAGAAGCGCAAGGCCGAGCTGGCCATGCTGCAATCGCAGATCAATCCCCATTTCCTGTTCAATATTCTGAATTCGATCCGCCTGCGCATCATGATGCGGGGCGATGAGGAGAATGCGGAGCTGCTGTTCTCGCTCTCCCGGCTGCTGCGGATGACCATTCAGCAGCGGGACGAGTACACCACCCTGCATGATGAGCTGCATATTGTCAGGAGTTATGTGGAACTGCTGAATTTCCGCCAGTCCGAGGAGGTGTCGCTGGATACAGACTGTACTTCGGAGAGCCTTGGCGTGAAGATCCCCCGGTTCCTGCTGCAGCCGGTCATCGAGAATGCCTACATTCATGGTCTGCATCAGGAGAGCGGACGTATTCTGATCCGGACCCGGACGCAGGATCACCGGCTGCTCATCGAGATCGAAGACAACGGGCAGGGGATGGATGAGGTGACCCTGGACCGCCTGCGCGCCGAGTTAGGCTCTGAATGGCAAGAGAAGGAAGCGATGCCGTCCAGCAGACTGGCCCATATCGGCATGTCCAATGTCTATGAGCGGCTGTATCTGACTTACGGTGCAGCCTTCCAGATCACGATTGACAGCCTGCCCGGACAAGGGACGACCTTCCGGTTCGTGCTGCCTGAAGAGATTCCGGATCAAGGCTATGAAAGGGAGCGTGGAAGCGATGTATAGCGTAATGCTGGTGGATGATGATCAGCCGGTACTGGACTTTCTCTCGGCAATGATTCCTTGGGACGAGCTTGGATTAACGCTGCATTCGGCCTGCAAGAATGGTCTGGTTGCCCTGGAGAAAGCGCAGGCCGATATGCCCGATATTGTCATTACGGATATTGGCATGCCCTATATGGATGGTCTGGAGCTGATCCGCGAGCTGAAGCTGCGCAGCGAAGAGCTGCGTGTGGTGGTGTTGTCCTGCATGGATGATTTCACATATGCCCAGCAGGCGGTGAAGCTGATGGTGAGCGACTATATCCTGAAGGAGATGATCAGCCGCGAGCTGATTACCGGGCTGCTGCGGGAGCTGGGCGAGGATCTGCGCCGCAGGGATGCGGACAAAGCCCAGACGCTGAAGTGGAAAAGCATGGCCGAGCATCAGAAGGTGCTGCTGAAGCAAAGTGTGCTGCGGCGCATCGCTGCCCGCGAACTGCCGGACAGCGAATGGCGGGCAGACGCCGCCGAGCTGGGAATTATGCCGGATCTCACGGCCCATGTAGCCGTGCTCTGCCGGATCAGCGGCAACGCCGGTGAGAATGAACCGGAGGAGCTTGCACTAATGTCATGGGTGGAATCCGCCGCCGAAGCCGTGCGGCAGGAGGATACCGCTGCCGTGTGCCTGCCTTACAGCGGCCGCGACTGTGTGCTGGTCTTCAGCGGCGGTATGGGCAATGGAGCGGACTCAGGCCATATCTCCATGCTGGGCAGGCTGCGTTCCGCCATTCAAGCGCTGCCGGGGGTTACGGCTTCCTTTCAATATTTATGTATACCGGCGGGCAGCGGGCATTTCCGGGAGGGGATCATTGATCTGCTTAGTCAAGGCCGCGAATATGCCTTCTATCTGAAGCCGGGAGAGCTGAACGGCCTGAAGATGCTCCCGCCGTTCACGGAGGAGGATCTGTTCCTCTATTATGCCGAAGCCTCGCAGGAGATCCGTGAGGCCTTCCTGGAGGAAGCGGCGGACAGGCTTGCGGCCTTGCTGTCGAAATGGATGGATACCATCCGTGCCAGACGGTATGCGCCGCGCCAGGTGAAGGAGTGGATGCTCAAGCTGCTCTACGATAACCAGATGCGTCTGATGGCCCGCCAGCAATACCAGTCCACCTTTTCCCTGGAGCTGCTGCATGATACCCTGACGGCCATTGATCATATTGATCATCTGGAGGAATGGTCTCAGCAGTTCTTCAGCGAACGGCTGCCGGTGATCCGGGAGATGTACCAGGAGACCCGCCGGGACGAGATCAAGAAGGTGAAGCAGTATGTAGACCGCCATCTGAACCGCAAAATCACCCTGGAGGAGGTGGCGGAATACACGCATTTGAATTCGAGCTATTTCAGCCGCCTGTTCAAAAAAGAAACCGGAATGAGCTTCATCCACTATGTCACCCATACCAAAATGGAGCAAGCTAAAGAATGGCTGGACCAGTCTCCGCAAAGTGTGGAGCAGGTAGCGGAGCAGCTTGGATACGAGAATAAAAGCTATTTCACGAAGCTCTTCAAGCTGCATACAGGCACTACGCCCGGAGAGTTCCGGGGGGAGGAAGGCAGCCGGTCTGCACAGACATTAGGCACAAGGAGGCACTACCCATGCTGAGCATCAAACCGATTCATACGGAACTGTCGGGCGCTATGCTTGTCCGCGTATACAAGAACCGCTCGCAGCTCGGAGCTGCTGCCGGGCGTGAGGCAGCGGCGGCCATCCGGGCGCTGCTGGCCTCCAAGGCACAGGTGCGGATCGTGTTCGCCGCTGCACCCTCCCAGAATGAATTTCTTGCAGAGCTTGCCGCTGCGCCGGATCTGGACTGGAGCCGGATTACCGCGTTCCATATGGATGAATATATCGGCCTGCCGGCAGGCTCTCCGCAGAGCTTCGGCAGCTTCCTCCGGGAGGCGCTGTTCGGCAAGGTACGGCCGGGAACGGTCCATTATCTGAACCCT
Source organism: Paenibacillus sp. FSL R7-277 (assembly GCF_000517965.1). Taxonomy (NCBI): domain Bacteria; kingdom Bacillati; phylum Bacillota; class Bacilli; order Caryophanales; family Paenibacillaceae; genus Paenibacillus; species Paenibacillus sp. FSL R7-277. The sequence goes on along the minus strand of NZ_ASPX01000034.1, from coordinate 196,260 downwards.
GCCGCCAGCCCGGAAGCCGAATGCAAGCGTTACGGACGGCTGCTGGCGGAAGCGCCGATCGATATCGTCTGCCTTGGCATCGGGGAGAATGGTCACCTGGCCTTCAATGATCCGCCCGTGGCAGATTTCAATGACCCGCTTCCTGTGAAGCTGGTGGTACTGGATGAGGTCTGCCGGAACCAGCAGGTGAATGACGGGTGCTTCCCCAGCCTGGCGGAAGTACCGCAGCAGGCCTTAACGTTGACGATTCCGGTCCTGCTGTCTGCGCAATGGCTGTTCTGCATGGTGCCGGGCGCTTCCAAGCGCGGTGCAGTTACCCGCACGCTGCATGAATCGGTCTCTACGGCATGTCCGTCCACGATCTTGCGCGAACACGGGGATTGCCGGATGTTCGTGGACACCGACTCCTTCGGGGCGGTCCTCTCATGAACATTGACGCGCTGCATTACCGGACAGGCGAACCCGTTCGGGTTACGCTGCAGGAGGGCTTCATTGCTGCAATTGAACCTCTTGATACGGAGCTGACGCTGGAGGAACGGGCGGAGCTGCCCATGGTTGCGCCGGGCCTGGTGGATCTGCAGATCAACGGCTATGGCGGATATGATTTCAATCATCCGGCACTGGGTGCAGAGGATGTCAAGAAGGCGGTCCGCGCTATATGGGGGGAGGGGGTGACCGGCTTCTACCCGACTGTGATTACCGGCGCCCCGTATACCATTCTCGGAGCGATGCGGGCGATTGCCCGGGCCTGTGAAGAGGATGAGGCCAGCGCGGCGACGATCAAGGGCATCCATCTGGAAGGCCCGTTCCTCTCGCCGGAGGACGGGCCGCGCGGGGCACATGCGCTGGAGCATATCCGTCCGCCGGATACGGCCTTGTTCGACCAGTGGCAGGAGGCTTCGGGCGGACGAATCTCCATTGTGACGCTGTCCCCCGAATGGGAGGGGAGCGCGGAATTCATCCGCCACTGCGTACGGTGGGGAGTGACGATCTCTATCGGGCATACGTCTGCGGATGCCGCGCAGATTGCCGGGGCGGTGGCCGCCGGAGCGCGGCTGTCCACGCATCTGGGCAATGGCGCCCATGCTATGCTGCCGCGCCATCCGAACTATCTGTGGGCCCAGCTCGCCGCAGATGAGCTGTGGTGCACATTGATCGCCGACGGCTTCCACCTCCCGGATGAGGTGTTGAAGGTGGCGATGAAGGTCAAGGGCCAGCGGGCGCTGCTGGTCAGCGATGCCGTTGCCCTCGCCGGGCTTGCGCCCGGCAGCTACGACACGCCGGTCGGCGGCCGTGTCGTGCTGACCCCGGCGGGCCGGCTGCATCTCGCCGGCGAGCCCGGGCTGCTGGCGGGCTCGGCGCAGATGCTGCTGCGCCACATCGCGCGCCTTAGCGCCGCGGGCCTGGCCAGCCTGCCGGACGCCTGGGACATGGCGTCCGTGCATCCGGCAGGCTTCATGGCCCTGCCTGCGGCCCCGGGCCTGGCCGCCGGAGCGCCGGCGGATCTGGCGCTGATCCGCCGCACCGGGCCGGGTGGCGGCGGGCTTGCGCTGACGGCGCTGTGCCAGGCCGGCGGCTGGGTGTACCGCCGGGAGTGAGTGAGCGGCGGTAGGGTGAGCACAGGCCCCCGGTTACGGGGGCCTGTTATGATTTGGAAGTGAATCGCTCAAGTTGAACGATTGCAGAGGGCGGGGGTGGCATGGGCTGAGCAAGGGGATGGCTGTTGCGCCAGCGTCTGCTCCACGCCAGTAACATTAATAGTAAATGTATTCGGTTTTCCGCCTACATCCGGCCCGATTACCTTCGCGCAGCGTATTGTATTCGGTTTTCCGCCTACACTCGCACTATGTCCGCACTAGAGTCAACGTCTGCGCCAGCGCCTGGACCAGCAGCTGCATCAGCATCTACAAATGTATCTGCATTAGCCTCAGCACCAGCCTCACCGTCTGGATCATCCCCACTCTCAGGAAATAGTTGGATTTTAGGCACTTGTTCAGGGGCGGAAGGGGCCACACCCAATCGTAGTTGGAAAAAAGGCACTTAATATGCTGACATCAGAGCCTTAGAGGGAGTTTGCACAGGAATAAATGTCATAAATCCAATTAATTTCCGCGAACGCTCCAAATGAGCCAGATTAAGATACGTTTTTCCAACTAATTCCTCGCACCCATTCACACATCCCGCGCACATTCACACATCCCCCCGCGCACATTACCAAATCCCGCACCCATTCACACATACAGTAGTTGCACATGCCATTCTGGAGCTGTTGGCCCACCCGTCAGGGTAATTTGTCCGACAACAAACGCAGTAAAAGAACAAAACTAATCCTCCAGCAGACGCCCGTTGTCATGCCACTGGCCGTACATTTTGTTAACTCTGGTGTTCTCTATGAATTTGTCCAATCTACGTTGGAACAGCTCCGGCTGGCGGATATAGCTCTGAATGGTGTCGATCCGTACCCGCTGATACAGCGCCGGAAAGGCCAGGAAATGGCGATACACCTGCTCGTCCTCCTTCAATCTCTGTTCAATCAAGGGATCGATTCGAAAAGCTCCGACATCCATATCCGGCAGGCATCGCCGTCCCTCGTCGCGCATCAGCCCCAGCTTCTCCAGCCTTCGGACGCGCTCCTTATTCAGCTCGGTCCATGAACTGCGCTTGCTGCGCGGGGATAATCTCTGTACCAGATTCGAGTCAGCCGCCGCCTTCTTCACCCCGTCAATCCAGCCGAAGCACAGCGCTTCTTCGACGGCGTCCAGATACAGTATTGTCCCCGGGAGCGGCTTCAGACTGACCTCTACCCAGCAACACCCCTCCGTCGTACTGTTCACCAACAGCCACTTTCTCAAATCTTCTCTCGTTGCAGCTTCAAGTCTATTTTCGCTACTCATAGATATGGTTCATTCCCTTCTGTCTTCTGCTTCCGGCTCTCTGTCTGCCCTCTGCCCGATCGAAATCCTGCACATTATGCAACTTCTCCTTCAAGAAAATGCCCCTAATCCGGAATTGTTGCACAAATGACAGCATTCCCTCTACTCTAAGTGGCTAGGCGGCGAGAATTCCTGCATTTTATACAACATTCCTGCCCTTACACCAGTATCCATAAAGCAAAGTTGCAATTAGTGCAACATCCTCCTAATTCCTTAAATTTTGCCGCTTTGTTAACATTTTCGCAACACATTCTTTACGCTGCGCATACACAACTTGAGAGAGTAATTAATATCCGGCTTTTACAATGAGGTTATTAGCATAATATACCTATTGCATAATCAGGCTTGATATGAAGGGATGATACTTTTGAAGGGGAAGCGGCTGCACTTTTCGATGAAATGGAAGCTGATCTTGAGTTTCTCGGCGATTACACTTATTTTTCTGGGCGTGGCTGTGTACCAGGGACATAAAATCAAGCAGGTCGAGCGATCCATGGAACGGCAGAAGAGCGAAATGGAGAATAGAATTACGGTCTCAACCATCACCCAGCAGCTGCAGGAGCTGAACCGTGCGGAGACTTCCTTGGCGGATTCCAGTGACCTGGAGCAGGCAGAGCCCTTGAAGGAGAAGCAGCAGCAGCTGTCCACGGAGCTGGCCAAGGTAAATTTTGAGCTGGGTACGCCTGCTTCTGCGAGCTATAAGCTGCTGTCTGCCCAGGCCGCAGAATACAGCGCTCTGACGAAGGAACTGGTAACCACAATGTCGGACGAGACCCTTGACCCGCTAAGTGTTTTGGAGAAAATCGATGGTATACATACGAAGGCGCTTGCGCTGAATCAGGACATGCTGAAGACTAACGCTGAGCTGTACACCGCTGCTGCTGCCAATGCTGATCAGGCCCAGGGGGTCTCCTTCGCCCTGCTGGATGATACGGTATCCATCGTGACGTACGCTGCGATCGCAGTGTCCCTGTTCATGCTGGTGCTCGCCTGGCTGCTGATCCGCTCGTTCCTGTCACCGGTGCGCAAGCTGCAGGCGGCGCTCAGACAGATCGCGGAGGGCGATTTGCGGCAGCAAATTAACTCCCCGTACAATGATGAGCTGGGACAACTGAGCCATCATTTCGACCATATGGTCAGCAGGGTACAGGGGATGCTGCGGCAGACCTTGTCAGCGGCAGGCTCGCTTGCTGATTACGCGCAATCTTTTCAGGGGTCTTCGGCGGTTACAGCGCATACGAACCAGAATATTGTCAGAACCATCCAGGAGATTTCGCTTGGAGCAGACCAGCAGGCTGTCCAGTCGGAGCAGAGCTCACAGCTGCTGGAGGAGCTGGCCTGCGGGGTTCAGGAGATTGCCGATTATACGGATGTCATGCTGACTACGAGTGAAGCCGCTAACCAGAACAGGCAGCAGGGCTCGGAGACCGTTACGGCGCTGCGTCAGAGCTCCCAGGATTCCCGGGTGTCCATCAGCAAGGTCTATGGTGCGCTGGACAAGCTGGTGAGCCAGTCCAAGGATATCTCGCGTATTACCCATTCAATCACCGAAATCTCGAAGCAGACGAATATTCTCTCACTGAACGCAGCGATTGAAGCTGCCAGGGCGGGGGCAGCAGGCAAAGGCTTCGCCGTGATTGCCGATGAAGTGCGGCAGTTGTCCGTACAGACGAATGACTCCTCGGTACTTATCAGCAGGATTATTCAGGAGCTTGGGGCCGGTATGGCGGATTTCCAGGGACATATGATGGAGACCCGGGACCGTCTGGAGCAGCAGGACCATCAGGTGGAACAGACCCTGGCTTCCTTCGCCGCTATCGACGAATCGATTACAGGTATCAGCATACAGATCGGGCAAATTCACCACAAGGTGGAACAGACGCGTACCCTCAATTCGCGGCTTGCCGAATCTGTACATTCTGTTGCGGCTGTAGCTGAGCAGACGGCGGCCGGAGTTCAGGAGGTGAACGCCTCCAGCACCCAGCAGGATCAGGCCATCGGGGACATCGCCAGGCAGGCCGGGGAGATTAATGAAATCTCGCAGCGGCTGTTCCGGGAGATCAATGTGTTCAAAATATCGGAGGCTGCTGAGGCCGGATTCGAGCTGGGAGCAGCGTCTGAGCTAGAGCCGGACCCAGATCCGGACGCGGGTTCAGATCCAAGTTCAACACATGCAGCTCCAAAGGTTCGCGGGATGGTGCAGGAATCGGAAGAGCAGCAGGAAGCGGAGACAGCCGGGGAAATCCAGCCCAAGCTACAGCGGGAGATGCATACGAAGCAGACGGAACAGACAGCAAAAAGGGCAGAAGCCGGAATTCACCAGCCCCTGCCTGCGGGAATACCGGTGCAAGATAAGCCTGCGCCCGGCCTGAGTATGCTTGTTAACGAACCTGATAAAGAGATCTCCAAAGAGCTGGAGGAGGAGCTACTGGTCCTGGCGAAGTGAATGGGTCAGCGACGAGACCAGCTCCGGGAACCACTCTGATAAGGACAGGAAGCTGAAGCCCGCGCTGCGGGCTTTTGCCGTATCCATGAACCAGGATGCACCGATGCCAAAAGGCGATTGATCCGTCTCCGCCGCCTCCCTCTGGACGATAGCCGTCCTTCTGGTGATCTGCTCGATGATGGAGATCACTCCGCCAATGGTGAGGGTGCCGTCCGAGCAGGCGTTCACCGGTCCCGTGACGGCTGAGCCTTCCCGGCCCAGCCAATGCAGGAAATCAGCCGCTTCATCCGAACGGATGAACGAGATCTCCGCCTGCGGATTAGGGATGCCAACCGGCCTTCCCGCCAGAACATGCTCGATGTGAAAATGCAACCGGCGCGTATAATCATCCGTGCCCAGCACAATCGGAAAACGTACCGCAGCCACCGGGAAATCGGCTGTCTGGAGCAGAACGGCTTCGGCTTGTCTTTTGCCTTCCTGGTAACTGATATCCGTCTTCCCGCCAGACTTCAGCGGATAATGCCAAGGATCGAAGTCCGTTTCAGCCAGCGCCTCCGGCTGCGGATCGTACATGGATAAGCTGGAAGTCAGGATATACCGCTTGGCCCGCCCCGCCCAGATCCGCACAGCTGCCGCCGCCTCATCCGGCGTGTAGCAAATGTTATCGTAGACGATATCCCATACAGTGTCCCCGACAGCCTGCTCAAGCGCCGCTTCATCCGTCCGGTCCGCGGCCAGCCGGGTGACACGCTCACCGAAGGAATCCTCTGTTAGGCCCCGGGTCAGAATGGTGACCTCGCTGTCCTGGTCCTGGAGCAGCAGCTCCACCAGCCTTTTGCCGAAAAATCTCGTCCCTCCAAGCACAAGCACCTTCTTCATGGGATCACCTCTCCTAAGCTATAGTCAGAGCTACTGCTCCATTCATCCGTATTATGCAGCCATCCGAAGCTCACCGTATGCAGGCGCTCCATGGGTATAGGCGTATCTCGCGTTGTCTGTATACATGGAATACAAGGACTGAACCGTAAAGGTGCTTACAGCAGCGGTTACCTCCCCGGCGTTCTCCTGTCGGAGCAGCTCCAGCAATACTGGAATCTGTCCTTGCTCATAGGCCTCAGCCAGCGCCCGCAGATACCCCCGGTAATCGGCATCCTGCGGAAGGGCGGGGCCTTCATGCTGGATCAGCTCCTCCCGGACCTTGCTCAAGGCCTGGCGTGCACGGTGCAGCGCCGCTTTGACCGCGCCTTCCGTGGTTGCCAAGAGTCCGGCGGACTCAGCGGCTGAATACCCCAGCACATCGCGGAGGACCCAGGCGGTCCGCTGCGGCGGCGAGAGATGGGCGAGCAGCGCCTGAAAGGTCAGCTCCGTCTCGGTCAGCTCCTCCAGGGCTGCCGCCGCAGAAGCTGGATCGGATGACACTCCAGACCTTTCCATGGCACGGATGAGCGACCCCTGGCGGCGGGAGGCGTCAATCCAGGTATTCTTGGCAATCCGCAGCAGCAGGGCTTCGGGATTGGGGCTGACGGTGAACTTGCGGTAGCCCAGCGCTTTGACCCAAGTCTCCTGCGCCAGATCGTCGGCGTCGAAGCGGGAGCGGGTGAGCGACAGGCAGTACCGCTGGAGTGTTGTTCCCAGCTCCTGAAGATGTCTTGTATCCATAGCTATCATATCCGTTGTCCGGTGATGTTCAAGCATCGTCATAGTGGCCCTCTCCTTCGATGGGTTGTGTTGCTTCTATTATATAAACGAACGGCACAATGTAAAAGATACGCACTCCCGCTATTTCCGCACATGCTGCGTCTTCCGTATCTTTTCGGGCAGGCTGGCCGTTTACAGGGTATCCACACTAAGACAGATCAGAGGAGGCACACCAGAATGAGTGTAATACCCTATGTGATTGAACAGACGGCTAGAGGAGAGCGGTCCTACGACATCTATTCCCGGCTGCTGAAGGACCGGATTGTATTCGTAGGTGCGGCAATCGATGACGGGCTAGCCAATAGCATTATCGCGCAGTTGCTGTTCCTCGCGGCGGATGAGCCGGAGAAGGATATTCAGATGTTCATTAACAGCCCCGGAGGCTCGACTACCGCAGGCTTCGGTATTTATGATACGATGCAGGTAATTAAACCTCAAGTCAACACGATCTGCACCGGTTTTGCTGCTTCGTTCGCTTCACTGCTGCTGCTGGCGGGAGCAACTGGCAAACGGTCCGCGCTGCCCAACAGCGAGATTATGATCCATCAGCCGCATGGCGGGGCGCAGGGGCAGGCGAGCGATATTGCCATCAGCGCCAGACGTATTCTCCAGATCCGTGAGAAGATAGTCGGGATCACCGCGCAGCGGACCGGCCAGCCGCCGGAGAAGGTGGAGAAGGATATGGACCGGGATTATTTCATGTCGGCTGAGGAGGCACTGGAATACGGAATTATTGACACGATCATCACCCATCTGTGAGACGAAGGAGAGGAAGAGCATGCTGGAAGCGCTGAAGGGACAGGAAGTTCATATTCATTTTTTGGATGGTACAAGTGTTAGGGGAGGCGTACTGGAGGAACTGGATGATCGGTTCGTGAAATACAGTACGGAGTATCAGTCCCTCTACATTCCCATTACCTCGATCCGGGCGGTAGAGCTGCAGACCAAGGAGCGCGAGCGTCCGCGTGTCGGCTTCGGGCAATAACCGGGAGCTGCAGGTAAAAGCGTACAAAACCCCGTCATCCCTGCTCAGAACGAGCGGAGACGACGGGGTTTTTGCGCTTGTATAGGAAATTATAGTTTCCATCTGCTGAGGATAAGGCAGGTGTAGAGGTATGGAGAGTCTGCATATGACCCGAATGTATGCCAAAAACAGCATACATTGTGCTCGCACGCAGGTGTATGAACCGAATGTATGCGAAAAACAGCATACATTGTGCTCGCACGCAGGCGCATGGCCCGAATGTATGCCAAAAACAGCATACATTGTGGTGGCACGCGGCCTTCTATTTCTCACTGAAACGGTACCGTCCTTTAAAAGGACGGCAAAGCCGTTTCCACTTGTGCGCGTAAGTTCTGGCAGCCGTATGAACGCCAGTCCCGCTTATATGGATAACGAGAAGGCAGGCTCCAGGCGGTGTACTCCCTTCGGGGAGTAGCTCAGGGCTGAGCTTAACCCGCACAGGTCCGCCAACAGATAGATAATGCTTAGCCACATCTCCGTGCCTTGCAGGCCGGTCTCCTGCTGCCGGGACAGCTGGAAGGCGAAGCCGCGCCCGGGAACCCAGAAGGGCAGCACTTCGCCGAGCAGCTTCTCCGCCCAAGCGCGGATCTCCGCCTGCCGGTAATCACTCTGCTTCTGGCAGAGCCAGAGCGGGTGGACGACATCCAGCACGTTGCAGGCATTGAGCGCGTCCAGGCGGAAGAAGCGGCGGTCCCGGCTGTGAGCCAGCACGGTATCGATGCTGCGCTCCGGGTACGGCAGGGGCAGACCGAACTGGGCGTAGGTAGCGCGGGTAAGCCGGTAAAAGCCGTTCACCGGCTGCAGCCACCCCTCCTTCGCAGTAGGCAGACCCCACAGCCCGGAGTCCTGGCGGGAATGCGTCGCCAGCCAGCCGAAGAGATCATCCGGGCGCTTGCCGGAGCCGAAGGACTTCAGGTTGTGATAGAGGCCGGTAGCATAACAGTCGATCCAGTCGCCAGCGCCCCAGGCATTGTCCGCCCATGGCAGACTATTAAGTTGATGATACAGTGTAGCAGTATCCATATTCTCTACAGCGGCAACGTGATAGGGCAGAGCAGACCCTAACACCTCAAGTGCGTACCCTACAGCGAGTAGATGATAACGCGAGAGATGATCAGCTAACCGCTCCGGCTGATCCTCCGGTCCGGGCGGCGACCACGGGTCGGGCAATAATCCGGTCCGAGTATCCTGGAACTGCTCTAATGTGGCGATCAGCTCTTCCTTCGTCCAGCCAGGCGGCAGACTGCCGAACATTGCAGCAATCTCCACAGCATCACAGTACGCCCGTACGGTCCGCCCCGCTCCCGGCCGGTCCCGGAACAGCTTCTCTCCCTCTATTGTTTCGGAGTAGAACTCCAGCAGGGAAGTTAGCTGCTCCTGCACCTGCCTGCTGAAGTCTGCCAACAGTCCATAAAGTGTCCTAAAAGAGGGGGCAACTCCATCACCCGGCCCTGCGTTATCTCCCGCTGGCTCAACGCCCTCACCGAACAGTTCAACGCCTGTCTCCAACCGCTCACCGTTTTTCCCCAGCCCCTCACTTACTTCCTCCCTCTGCCCAGATTCTCCCCCCAAATTAGCCTCCTCAATTCCCATTCCATCCTTCATCTTCATCACTGATTCCTCCTTGTCCTTGGTGGGCTCAGCCGTTGCAGCTGCCTCTCCGGCCAGCCGGCTGCGGATCAGCTTGGCCGGATTGCCGCCGACAATGCTGTACGCCGGTACATCGCGGGTTACTACTGCACCCGCCGCAACAATGCTGTGCGAGCCGATCCGCACCCCGTCAAGAATCACGGCATTAGCCCCGATCCACACATCATCTCCTATGACAATGCCCTTGACTGTCAAAGGCTGGCGGAAGACCGGAACATCCGTCGCAGCATAGCCGTGATTGAAGCCATATAGACTTGCATGGGAAGCGATCCGCACGCCATTGCCCATGGTAATATCGCCTGACAATATGCTATAGCTGTTCATAGAGCAGTCGCTGCCTGTGACCAGCCGTGTGCTGCGGATAATCGCACCTCCTGCAATGTAGCTCCGGTCGCCGAGCGCCAGCTGATCCGGCAGCACGATGGCTTGCGGCGAGACGAAGCAGGCTTCTCCGAAGGTGCAGGGATAATCCGCAGCAAGCTGCTGCTGGTAGCGGTCCTGCTGAAGCCGTTCTTGTTCGGACAAGCCAATCCAAGGCATGTAATCCAGGGCTTGTGCTTGGGTGGACAGGGTTTCAGTCATCTGGTATCTCTCCTTCATCATTCCAGCCGTTAATGTCCTAAGTGTAGCAATCAATGCAGGGGAGTGGCATGGTATAATGAACAGAATTGGCATGTCAAAAACGCTTCAGTATTAATCTCTGGTTGATCCCATTCCTGATTGATCCCATCTCTGGTAAATGGCAAACCGAGAAACGGAGGAGCTATACATGGAGGAGATTCCGCAGAATCTGGTGATGGATATCCACTGGATTCATGACAAGACCACCTTCCCGCACTGGAAGGATATCCGTCAGAATATACATGTACACAGCCTGTACTGGATTCAGGAGGGGGAGGGGGTGTTCCGGACAGACACAGAGGAGCATCCGGTGTCGCCGGACATGCTGTTTTATCTGCGGCCGGGCCTGTCCATGGAGATGAGCAGCGGAGGCGGGGAGCCACTGAGGATCACCATGATCTTGCTCTCGCTGTACACGTTGTCTCCGTCTGCGGACAATCAGGGCAGGGTGGAGCCGCTTCATGCGCTGCCCTTGCCGTTCCGCCTGAAGCCCGGGAGGGAGCCGGGCAGAGCGCTGGATGAGCTGTTCCGCCGGATTGCCGGCGATTTTGTTCCCGGTAGTCCTGGAAGCCAGCTTAAGACTCAGGCGCTGCTCTATCAGCTTTTGTACGAAATATTTCAGGCTAAGGATGGCGTCCATCCAGACCGTGGACAGGGCTATGAACTGTTTGTACGGATGAAGGAGGAGCTTGAGCGGCGCTATAGTGACCCCTTGCAAATCCATGACCTGGCGGTGCGCTACGGGATATCCTCCTCGTATGTCCGCAGCCTTTTTCAGCAATATCTGCACAAGAGTCCCAAAGGGTATTTAAGTGAAATCCGCTATGAGTATGCTAAGAAGCAGCTGCTGTACACCAGGCTAACCCTGAAGGAGATTGCGGCCGCCTGCGGATACAGCGATGAGTTTCATTTCAGCAAAGCCTTCAAGCAGCTCAGCGGACAGCCGCCGTCTGCGATGAGGTCCCGCTAATCCCGCAACGGCTAGGCAAGACAGAGGTATGGGATAGAGAGGGTTACGCATAATAAACGGATGGACCGGATCAGATTAGTCAACACTGAGCGGCCTTTACAGTTATCAGTTAACGGCAGCGAAAATCGGGTAATTTATTATCATGTGTCTCATTTGCACTTTTGTCCGGCTGGCCTTACTTAAATTTGAAATAAAAAAGTTGAACCACAACGCCGTTGTGATATAATTATCCGGTTGGTCTGATGGACTGGGAAGTAGACAAGACTTCAAGCGATGTTAGATTATATTAACGTTAAAATCGCAGGAAAACGAAGGATTTCAGTGTAATGAAGTGAATTACAGAGTATTAATGGAGAAAACCGCAGATTTTACACGGAACAACTCATTTTTTGTCGGATTTTATTGATTTATTGAGAAAGTTTCTGTATAATCAGCGTTGTTGATTTTTCATAGGATGTAGCCTGTTCCAGAGCAGCAAGGCTAATAACTAATAACTTAAGCATAATTAGGGGGTTATTAATTTGGGAAAAGCGTTAATTATTGGCGCTGGCGGTGTAGCGAGCGTTGTTGTTCATAAATGCTGCCAGAACCCGGATGTATTCGAAGAGATCTGCATTGCCAGCCGTACGGTGTCGAAGTGCGATGCGCTCAAGGAGAAGCTGGACGGGGGCCTGACTAAGATTTCTACGGCCAAGCTGGATGCTGACAACACGGAAGAAGTCATTGAGCTGATCAAGAGCTTCCAGCCGGATGTCGTGATTAATGTGGCTCTTCCTTACCAGGATCTGACGATCATGGATGCCTGCCTGGCTACCGGAGTGCACTATGTGGATACAGCGAACTACGAACCGCAGGATACGGCGAAGTTCGAATATTCCTGGCAATGGGCTTACAAGGAAAGATTCGAGAAGGCCGGAATTACAGCGCTGCTCGGCAGCGGCTTTGACCCTGGCGTAACCGGTGTGTTCACGGCTTATGCGCAGAAGCATTATTTTGACGAGATTCATACGATTGATATTGTGGATGCGAATGCGGGCGACCATGGTTATCCGTTCGCGACCAACTTCAATCCTGAGATTAATATCCGCGAGATTACTGCGAACGGACGTTACTTCGAGAATGGCGAGTGGATTGAGACAGCGCCGCTGTCCGAGAAGAAAGTATACGATCTCCCGGAGATCGGCCCGAAGGATATCTATCTTTTGTACCATGAAGAGTTAGAATCCTTGGCAGTTAACATTCCTGGCGTCAAAAAAATCCGCTTCTGGATGACCTTCTCTCAGAACTATCTGACCCACCTGAAGGTGCTTGAGAATGTCGGCATGACTTCTATTGAGCCCATTAATTACGAAGGTAAAGAGATTATTCCTTTGCAGTTCCTGAAGGCCATTCTGCCTGACCCGGCTTCCCTGGGACCAAGAACCAAAGGTAAAACCAATATCGGCTGTATCATTCAAGGAACCAAAGACGGCCAGCCTAAAACCTATTATGTCTACAATGTCTGCGATCATGAAGAGTGCTATAGAGAGGTTGGCTCACAGGCCATTTCCTACACTACCGGCGTTCCTGCGATGATCGGGGCGATGATGATTATCAAAGGCATCTGGAACAAGCCGGGCGTACACAATATCGAAGAGTTCGACCCAGATCCATTCATGGATGCACTTAACAAACACGGTCTGCCTTGGCAAGAAGATTTCTCGCCGACGCTGCTGGATTAAGGCGCATGACCATGAAGAACAAGGACATCGATATTGATATCAGCAATCTGCCGTCACCTGCCTATCTCGTGGACGAGCGTCTGCTGACGAAGAACCTGGAGACCCTGAATTATGTGCAGGAGAAGAGCGGAGCCAAGATTCTTCTGGCGCAAAAAGGCTTCTCCATGCACGCCATGTACCCGCTGGTCGGCAAATACCTGCATGGCGTAACCTCCAGCTCCCTGTTCGAAGCCCGGCTGGGCTTCGAGGAGATGGGCAAAGAGGTCCATGTCTATGCTCCGGCTTATGTGGACCGCGAGTTCGATGAGCTGCTTCGCTACAGCGACCACATGGTGTTCAACTCGTTCGACCAATGGAGCCGGTTCAAGCAGCGCGTGCAGAACGCGTCGAAGCGGATTAGCTGCGGCATCCGCGTCAATCCGGAGTATTCCGAGATTGAAGTGCCGCTCTATGATCCTTGCTACAACTTCTCCCGTATGGGCGTAACCCTGCCGAACTTCCGGCCGGACGAGCTGGACGGCATTGACGGCCTGCATTTCCATACCATGTGCGAACAGAACTCGGATACGCTGGAGCGTACGCTTAAGGTCGTAGAGGAGAAGTTCGGCCAGTACCTGCATGGTATGAAATGGCTGAACTTCGGCGGCGGGCATCATATTACCCGTCCTGACTATGATCTCGACACCTTGATCAAGTGTATTCTGCACATGAAAGAGACTTATAATGTAGAGATCTATCTGGAGCCGGGCGAGGCCGTTGCCTTGAATACCGGTTATCTGGTTGCAACGGTACTCGACACCATGCATAACGGCATGGATATTGCGATTCTCGATACTTCGGCGGAATGCCATATGCCGGATGTGCTGGCGATGCCTTACCGCCCGGGCATCATCGGTGCCGGAGAACCGGGCGAATTCGCTCACACTTACCGGCTTGGCGGCATGACCTGCCTGGCAGGGGATGTCATCGGCGATTATTCCTTCCCGGAACCGCTCAAATACGGCGACAAGCTGATCTTCACCGACATGGCGCATTATTCCATGGTGAAGAACCACATGTTCAACGGCGTTAACCTGCCGGCTATCGCTTCCTATAATGAAGCAGAAGGCCTCAAGGTGATCCGCGAGTTCGAATACAGTGACTTCAGCGGCCGGTTGTCTTAATCGGTTGATGATAATAATAGAAGCGCCCCTTCAGCTTTTGCTGAGGGGGCGCTTTTGTGCACAATTTAAACCGGACTAACAATCAGTGCGGGACCGTGTTTAGCGGAATCTTTTTGCCAAAAAATACGAAAGATTCGATTTCTTTATCATTTATAATATTATCAAACGTTTTTAGTGTAATCAGCTGGTTGCTCTCATAATAACTTGAAGACATTCCGGTAAAAATGCGGGTTGTCTCTGAAGTGCCGTCCCTAAAGTTAATTGTGATAGGCAGTTTATCCAAAGATTGGTTTGGACCAATTTTTTCTGATTTGAAGGCGAATTTATTAATCTTTTGTAATGAATCACTCTCAATCTTCAATGTGATTGAAATTGGCGAGACAGAGATCGTCTTTAAGGTTGCCTTATAACCATACAGTGAAATGCCCTGATTGATCTGATAAAGGGTAGAGTACTCTTTGAAATCTAGCTTAAGTGAGGTTTCCCATGAACCAGAAACTACGGTTTCAAAAATACCGGGAAACGGATCGGCAGCTTCTAAATCTCTAAAAATAATATCAACAGTTTGACCAGCTATGGAATTATCGGTCATTATATTCATAACCAAACTAATTTTGTTGTCATAAGGATTCCCGTCATCGAGTACCTCGTATCCTGTACTGTACGAGCTTTGATTAGAGTTGATATGGGCATGAAAACGATAGCGGGCTGCATTCAAAATAGTGCCTTTAGGAGCGGTAAAGTCCATTAAAATGTAAGTTAGATTGCTGTCACCGATCACCTGCTTAATGGCAACCGACCCCTGCTTATTTTTAATTATTTTATTTATTGTATAAGCGCCATTGGACATATGTACAACCTGATTCTTATTGGAGGGTTTAAGAAATTGAATCAGTGCTTCATCAAGTCCTGTATATACTGCTGCAAAAGCTGTAGTGGTTAAACCAACCATCAGTACAGCAGCAATTATAGTATATCTTCTAAGTTTTATAGGAGAAGTTTTTCTTTGACTTCTATGTTCGATCTGGCTACTTGTTAAAAGATTTTGAAAGATTTTTTCTTTTTGATCATTTGTTGGAGTCAAAGCTTCAAAAACCTTACGGATATTTTTAATCTTCAATATAATTCCCTCCCAAATCCATCTTAAGTCGTTTGCGGCCTCTAAATAATTGTGTTTGGACCGTGCTTTCTTTGCGACCTAACATTTCAGCGATTTCCTTTACTGTGTAATCCTCTAAATAGTATAGATACAAAACGGTTTTGTATTTTTCGGGGAGTGAAAGAAGTTTTGAAACGACTTTACCCGAAGGCTCAATGCCATTCCAAATGACAATCTCCGGCAAAGGTTCCAATGCCACACGGCGGGTTCTCCACCAATGTTTAAGAATATCTTTGCAGTAATTCCTAGTGGTTACTGTCAACCACGCTTTTTCATGCTCGTGGTCGTTAAAGACCATTGGAGTGTAAATTAATTTGAGAAATACAGATTGAACAGCGTCTTCAACATCAACAGGATTTTTTAAATATATATAGCAAAGCCGGTAGACCATATCTGCATGTCGTTGATAGAGTTCAGCGAATTCTTTATCTGTGTCTAACAAAGAGCTGGATTTCATTATTTCGCCTCCTATTAAACAACACGATTGAAGGTTTCAAAATATCTCAAAAGGCGAATTTTAGATTAAAAAAAGACCATTCTCCATTTGAGAATAGTCCGCTAATATTCTTGTGTCAGGAGAGAATCCCCTTACTTCATACTAATCGCAATCCGGCTCTCCTGCGGCAGCCAGTCAACCTTCGCCCCAAGCTGTTCGCTGATGAAGCGCAGCGGCAGGTAGACGGTGCCATTCACTACAAACGGCGGCGTGGCCAGAGTGACACTTTTACCATTGACGGTGGTGGCTCCGTTCACGGTGTTAATGACGATGGTTAGCGGAGTTTTATCGGCAGCGGTACCGGTGATCGTTACTACTTTGTCCATGGAATAACCGATAGTAGCTCCCATCTTGGTGAACAGCGAACGCAGCGGAATGAAATTCTGTCCGTTACGGGTAATTACACCGTTCGTGAAGGCGATGGATTCGCCGTTCAGGCTAACGGAGATTGGCTTCTGCATCGGGACAGGCTCTTTGTAGCTAAATTCATAGGTACCGTAACCGAGTTCAGCATTCTTGTTCACGCCCCAGCCCCAGAGAGTGCCGTCATTCTTCTGCATAATGACATGTCTTCCGCCGCCTTTTATCGACTGGATACCCGAAGCAAGCAAGGTGAACTTTGCATCCGGCGATATACGGTCTGCAGCAATCGAAGCTGCATAGACTTTGCCGTCTGAGGTCAGTGCGACAATGGAGCGTTCAACAATGTAAGCATCGGTCACCTTGCTGATCCCTGAGAAGACAACCGGAACGGGGTGATCCTGGTACGTAGTTCCATCCGAATATCCGGTGACCGTGGAGCCCCAGAACCATAGATGGGATTGCCCGTCAACTGCGAGCCGGCTGCGCCCATTGTTGTACAGCGCCCGAATATCTTTTAAGCCGGAAAAAGGAGTTGCAGTTATCTGGGCCGGGTCACTATAGGTTTCCGGTACATAGCTATCCTGGTCCGGCCAGGTCCAGACGCTGCCATCCTTACTGAGCGCATAATTCTGTTCGAGCTGGACAATATCCTTCAGATTGGGAACTGGTGTAAAAGTGGCAAGTTCGTCAATGCTGGTCCAGACCGTCCCGTCTGTCTTCAGGAACAGATAACGCTGCCAGTCGCTAAACTTATTGTTAAGCTTGTTGCTCTCGGAATATTGAGAGACAGCTGCAACGTGATCCAGTCCCGGAACAGGCGCAAACGGAGGAGTCGTATTGTCGTCAGTTGACGTAACTGAAGTATATACTGCACCCTCTCCAGTGACTGCCAAATGACGCGGGTATCTGCTTTGGAAATTAGTCAACTCCTTTAATTCCGGCACAGGTGTAACTTCGATGGCCATAGTCCGGGCGTTGCTAGTCCATCTCCAGACCGAGCCATCCTTGGTGGTTACCATTGCACCGTTCCATAGCGGGAAAGAAGCCTGTACATCACTTAGTCCATGTACCTGCGTTGGTACAGACTTCGTCTCACCCCAGACCCACAGGGTCCCGTCATCTTTAATCAGATAATCGGGTCCGTAGGAAGCGATGCCGGAGCCACCGCTACTAGGTGCTGCTGTTGCAGCCTCGGGAGTCCAAAGTGTCAGACACGCCGTCAAACCCATAACCATGCTCACGAGCAAATTTCTTTTTTTCATCATGATATCCTCTACTCTCTATAGGAAATTACTGAATTAGGTAAATAAATGAATATATTACCTTGAATATAGACGCTGCACAGGCGCAAAAAGTTTCTTTGAAAATTAACCGTTGTTGGCGGTGCTCCTGTGGTACAATAATTTAGTCTGTTTTTTGGAATTGTCCGTACTTGAGGAGGAAATTAGCGTTAATGAAACATGCACCTTTTATAGCCGTGGAAGGCCCGATTGGAGCCGGTAAAACCACCCTCGCCACGATGCTCGCCACCGAACTGCAGCTTCCGGTCATTAAAGAAATTGTCGACGAGAATCCGTTTCTGGACAAGTTCTATCAGAATATGGACGACTGGAGCTTCCAGCTGGAGATGTTCTTTCTCTGCAACCGGTTCAAGCAGCTAGAAGACACAACTGTGCAGTACATAGATCAAGGGAAGCCGGTCATTTCGGATTATCATATCTATAAGAATCTGATCTTCGGGGAACGGACGCTGAAGGGATCGAAACGGGACAAATACCGGGAGATCTATCATATTCTGACCGACGATTTCCCCAAGCCGAACATCATTCTGTATATCCGGGCAGATCTGGATACGCTGCTGGCCCGGATTGCCAAGCGCGCGCGTACATTTGAAGAGATCATTGCCCCTGCCTACCTCCAGCAGTTAATTGAGGATTATGACGATGCGATGGCCTCACTGGCCCGCCGCGAACCGTCCACCGTAATTATCACCATCGACGGCAACCAGGTGGATTTCGTGGAGAAGCCCGAAGATTTCACCGCCATCGCCGAACAAGTAAAGGAGCTTATGAAATGAATAGTTACAACATCCCGGATAACGCAATTATCACTGTAGCGGGCACAGTAGGTGTCGGCAAATCGACGCTGACCGCAGCACTGGCGGAGCGCCTGAACTTCCAGACTTCGCTGGAGCAGGTGGATCATAACCCGTACCTGGAGAAGTTCTATCACGATTTCGAGCGGTGGAGCTTCCACTTGCAGATCTATTTCCTGGCGGAACGCTTCAAGGAGCAGAAGAAGATGTTCGAGCTGGGCGGAGGGTTCGTGCAGGACCGTTCGATCTATGAGGATACCGGGATTTTTGCGAAAATGCACGCCGACCAAGGCACCATGTCCCCGACCGATTATGCCACTTACACCAGCCTCTATGAGGCCATGGTGATGACGCCATACTTCCCGCATCCCGATGTGCTGATCTATATTGAAGGCAGTCTGCCTTCGATCCTGACCCGCATCAATGAGCGCGGACGCGAGATGGAGATCCAGACTGACGTCTCCTACTGGGAGCATATGCACGGCCGCTATTCCCAGTGGATCAACGAATTCAGCGCCTGCCCTGTGCTGCGCCTGAATATTGATGAGTATGATGTGAAGAACCCGGCTTCCATGTCGGAGATTCTGACCCGGGTCAGCGCGGTAATTAACCGGAGTGCGGCGGGGAAATAAAGAGATAGAGTGAAAAAGCAGCACCAGGGGTTTATCCTGGTGCTGCTTTTTTGCGTCCATCACAGAATGTTAAAATACAATGGTTTCGGGGATTGTGCCTTTGGGATATTTTTCCTCCCATACAGTTTTGTCCATATAGGCTTGATACCACATGTCGGCAATTACATCCGGATCATTGATTGCGCCAGTACCTGACTCCTTAATCAACAAGCCTAAAGAACGGTGACCAACAAAAATGCCTTGAGCAGCCAATGAAGTATGGAGATTAGCTACATAATTGCGCAGCCCTGAAAAAGCAATACCGATATTCCCCATGATTGGGACAGGGTGCATGGCAGATAATCCTGTGGTAAAGAGTAGGGAACCCTCTTTCTTAGCGAGCATATCGGGGAGAACAGCATTGACAACTTGGACGGCACTGACCACATAGGCCTCAAATGCGTCCCTTACATTCTCTACGGTTAACTCCAATACAGAGGTGGGAGGATAGTTGCCTGCTGTGGGACTGAATTCCAGTACATCAATCTGGCCATACTGTGCTTTAATGTTACTGATCGCCTGTTCAATTTGTTCTTTACTGAAAATATCCGCTATGAAATAAGAGGCCTCAATACCCTCCGCTTTCAATTCATCCACCATTTCTTGCAGCTTTGCGGCGTTTCTTGCGACTAATGCCACTTGGAAGTCATTCTTTCCAAAGCTCTTCGCAATAGACATTCCTAATCCCTTACCTGCACCAATGATCGCTAGTGTTTTCATATCTGATTCTCCTTTTATGAATAAGTGAGTGTAATTGACAATTTTAATTGTAAAATCTACAATTAAAACGTTCAATGGTTGATATGATTCAACATGACATTTAAACATCATTTTATATAAAATTGACTATTATTTATGAGGGAGTGGCTTATTATTGGGTAAGGATAAGGTAGATCTGCGTATTCTTAAAACGCGAAAAGCGATTAAGGAAGCCTTCTTGCGACTAGTGCAAACCAAAGGTTACGAACGAATTACTGTACAAGACATTGCCGACGAAGCGATGATAAATCGAAACACATTTTATTTACATTATGTAGATAAACCTGAATTCATGGATAAGTTATTTCAGGAGAGCGTACAGAATTTGAATGCTTGCTTGAGCCTGGAGGTAAGCTCGATCCATGAGATGGACAAGGATATGTTCGGTACGATGATAAAAACGATTTTCGACAATATCGATGCAAACATGGTATTCTTTAAAACCATGCTGACTCAAAACATTCACCCAAACTTCCCCATCTACTTAAAAGATGCTTTTAAAACGTTTATCTTCGCCGGAATCAGCGATTTCCACCACGATGCAAAGATGGAAATTGGTCTTGAGTACATGATATCGGGATTGGTAGGTGCGATATGTCTATGGATTGTTGAACGCGAGAATTATAAGACGGATGACTTTATCGACCATCTGAGTGAAATTCATTATCATAACATGGTTGACTTGCTGAAGAATACTAGATAGAAAAATAACTAATCCACACCAATAAACCGCAACTGAGCCGTTCTCAGTGCGGTTTATTTTGCTTTTCAGACATTTTCTCTTAAAAATTCAGGACTTTTTTCGTTTTCCGAGTGTATTAACCCTATTTTGGGGCATTTGACGCAGCTTTTGTCGAGATTTGTTAAGAGTTTGTTTAGAGCCGCCTGATAGAATAAACGCAGATATGAAAAAATAGGTAGTTTTATAACTAGTATTTTTTGTCCACGGGAGGGCAGGCCGAAAGGAGAATGCGGAAGCATAGGGAGTGAATCTTAGACTACAGCGAAGCTTGCTGCACGCCGGACAGGACATGATGAACGAATAAGGGGGAGCACCAATTGTTAATGAGCAGGAGATTGAAGAGATATACCTCGCTAAGCTTAATTCTTAGTATGTTGCTATCGTTAATACCCAGTTCCTTTAGCGGACTGGCACAGGCTGCGGGTGATGATTATGAAGTCACGTTTCCAAACGGACAACATGTTGGGAACCTAAGCTATCCTGCGGACAATACATTCCTCAACTTTTATACCGAGGTGGAAGGCTTCAAGCAGACAGAGAAAGACAAAGATGCCAAATATGATTGGGTCAAGGGAGATATCTTTGCGGGTGTCGATGATAATGAAGCAACGGTTGAATTCCAGGTGAAGGTAGCCGACAATACCATTCTAAAGAATATGGCGGAGAGCGGACATGCGGAGATGCTTACAGGATTCTCCGTGCTGCGGCGTCACTCCGGGTTCTTATGGACCCGTCATTCGTCCATTACAGTAAACATTGACGGAAAAAATATTATTAATGAACGAACGGGCAGCAGCCAGCGGTATAACAAGTCGGCCAAGTCCCTCATCAAACCGAATTCTGTTATTACCATTAAGGTCTGGGGTGAAGGCGACGACGACGGTGAAGCAGCCGGTGTACGCGGATTTTACCTCAAGTTCCAGGATCTCAAACGTCCGGTCATAGATAACTATACCTTCACCGGGAATGGTGCAGAGCGGCTCAACGAGAATATTAACCAGAAAGAGCTGTATGTCAAAAGAGATGAGAACATCACCCTAAGCTACAACTTCAGCGAGCCGGTCAGACCGAGCACGGTAGTGAAGGCCAATTCTGATTATTTCCTGCGGCACAAGCTGTTCATTAATGATCCGGACACCGGACTTCCGGCGGCCGGACAGCAGCAGTATCTGCAGAATATATCCTTTAATGAGAACAATCTGAGTTCATACCAGAAAAAAATTGCCTACAGATATACGGGAGTTCCTTTCCATAACAGCAGTAACCTTCCGCTGAGACCCTTAATTACCGGGGGAACCACTGGCGGTGCGCAGATGGATCTGTCGCTGGAGAATAAATTGAAAGAAGCCGTGCTCAGTGATGCAGCTGGCAATAAAGCGGTTTTCAATCTCAACGCTGTGCCAAGCAGCGGCAGCAATTCCTGGGTGGAGCGCAAAGCCGGGAACCCGTTTGACTTCGACCGGGGCGGATACCGCGTCATTGTCGATGCTGTGCGTCCGAAGTATTCCAAGACCGCGAACGGCATTCAGCCGGAGATTCTGACCGGGGTTACGCTCAACAAGGGAGATGTCATTGACTTCACCCTGCAGATGACCGAAGAGGCGATTGCCAAAACCGGCTGGGATGAGAAGAAAACCTTCATCCTCTTCAATAACGGAATGAAAGCCTATTATGTTATAGGCAGGAATACAAAAAATTGGACCTTCCGCATGACCGTGCCTGACGGCAAAACGGTGGAAACCCCATTGCTTAAGGCCGTAGCCATATCCAATGATGCCAAGGGCGGCAGCGAGCCGATCCAG
Organism: Paenibacillus sp. FSL R7-277; assembly: GCF_000517965.1. Classification (NCBI taxonomy): domain Bacteria; kingdom Bacillati; phylum Bacillota; class Bacilli; order Caryophanales; family Paenibacillaceae; genus Paenibacillus; species Paenibacillus sp. FSL R7-277. Next base: position 173,947 of record NZ_ASPX01000034.1, on the reverse strand, counting down.
ATGGATACCGATGTCATTCAGGATTACGCAGGCAACCTGATGATTCAGCCTGCTAACTTCGATGGAGTACACGAAGAGAAAATTAATCCTTACGGCAGTGATCTCTCACTCGCCAACTCCAAGATTGACTGGGCGAACCTGTTCATCGACAACACGGAGCCGGTGATCGGTTACCGGTTCGAGACAGGCGGTGCGACGGATACAACCTATGCCAAAAAAGGCAAGGTGACCATCGACGCCAACGATCCTTCCATTAAAGTACCGCATCTTGATCCTACTGTAGCTGACCGTGGAACAGAGCGGCCGAGCCGCGGGATATACCGCCCTTCCAATATGAGTGCGGAAGCCTCACCTTCGGTAGGTCTGGTGTACTACTGGTGGAGCCAGGATAAGGCTGATCCATTCGCTGGTGTAGCCGGAGATCATTATGCAGCGCTTAAGCGTTACGCACTCTCCGCCAAGCAGCCGTCGGAAGAGCTGTATCCGGGAGAATTCGAGAATGTAGTGCTGTCGGTAGTGAATAACAAGACGAACCTGCTCGCTCCTCCGGCGGAAGCCTTCGAGGAAGGGAACAGCGGCGAGTGGTATCTGCATACATGGACTGCCGATATGTCTTGGGATTCTGCCAGAGAATTGATGCAGCATAAGAAGAAAGACATTTACAAGAATACCCATCAGGCGCAGTATGACGCTTGGATAGAAGAAGCACCGGGTTCCAAGGCAGATAAAATCTTCTATGCCGATAATCAGGCGCTGGCGGCTGTTGGACAATACGGCGATAAGAGTGTCTGGCCGCTTGAGGATTTCAAGAATGACGACTCTAACTGGAAGCATGAAGTTGGCGTGCTGAAGCTGGACAACCAGGGACCTGCCATTACGCTGGCCGCAGAGGATACAGCTACGGTACAAGCTCTTGTGAAGGACCCGCACAGCGGTGTCAAAAGTGTACAGTACCAATGGGTGAAGGACGGGGATTCTCCGGCGAGCGACAAGTGGGCGGATACGACCTACACCGGTTCAACCGTAACCCGGTCTACCTATGAGGATATTGATGAGGACGGATCATACTGGCTCTATCTGAAGGCGCTGGATCATGCGGGCAATGAGACGATTAAGACTCCGCAGGAAAGAGCGGTAGTCGTGAGTTCTGAGGCGGCCATTCCGACACAGTTCACACCGGAAGCCAATCCTAACTATGTGAAAAGTCATGATGTCACCTTCCAGATCAGCGGTGTGCATCCCGATTATGCGGGCTATGCCATCAGCGACAGCTCTCTTCGTCCAAAGGATAGTGATTTCACCGGACTGGAGGTTTCCGAGTCATCTGGCATATCTCCACTGTCTGAGAAAAGCCTGATTGAAGACGGCTCGGAACCGGCACCGACTGGTGCTCCTACAGAGCCTAGTGCCCCGGCTGAGCCAGAGGTTACAGCAAGCATCGGGCCGGTAGTCATTATGAAATTCTTGTCCTCCGGGCCGGCAGCGCCTTCGTTGACGCCGCTTGAATCGGAAGAGACTCCGGCACCGGATAACAATGCCGAGCCAGCAGCAACACCTGCTGCTTCAGCAGAAGCTACTGAACCGGCAGCGACACCAACTGGCTCAGCAGAAGCAACTGAACCGTCAGCGACGCCTGCTGCTTCGCCAGAAGCCGGCACCGATGCCAAGCTGGCAGCTAAAGGTCTTGGCGCTTCTGTAAGTGAAGCCACTTACAGCTATATTATTCCTGCTGAAAAATTAAAATTGAACGGAACGCAATACATTCATCTTATGGTGAAGCACAGCGACAAAACGTACTACTACTCGAAGGCTTATTATTTTGATAATGAAGCACCGGCAGTGTATTTCAGCCCTGATAGTGTTGCTTACCCGCTGCCGCTGCAGAAGACGAAGATTAGCGTGTCAGAGTTCTACAGCAAAACAGGACTGGTCAGCAAGTATCAATGGGTCAGACAAGATGCAGGTGCAAAAGTGCCTGACGAGTCTTCCATAGAATGGAAGGATGTTCCAGCAGGCGGCTCAGTCTCCATCGACGACAAATCGCTGGATGCAGGACAAATCTCGGAGTTCCGCTTATATGTACTCGCGGTTGACGGAGCAGGCAACAGCACGATCAAGGCAAGTGCAGGAACCTTCAAGGTCTCGGCAACGACCAAGCCGGATGCGCCGGTGTCGGATGCCAAGTCTTCTCTGATCTATCTGTCCGGTGATACAGCGGACGGCTACACAGCCATTGTGAAGCTGAGTCTCGAAACAGAGGACAAGACCGGTTATGAATATTCGGTCTCACCGGATAACGGAGTGAGCTGGCTGAACTGGAAGCCATATACGAACTTCGTAGCCGTGAAGGTTCCGACGAGTAAGGCTGAGGAGCTGCAGGTATGGGTGAAGTACAGAACGCCGGGCGGTCTGATCAGCAAACCGGCCAAGCTTGATGTCGATGGAGCTTCTACCAGCGTACAGCCGGTCTATGCGCTTGCTACGCTCAGCGTGAACAGCCCGGTCAATGCCAAGGTTGGTGCGGATATTGAGATTACGCTCCCGCCGGGTATCCGCGTAACGCCTTCGAAGATTAACCCTTCGGTGCCTGTGCGGACCGGCAATTCATTCAAGATCTACGAGAATGGCTACTACAGCTTCGATCTGACCGATCTAAGTGATCCGGACCGGACAGATACGCTGTATCTGGTTGTGAAAAATATTGACGGCACTAAGCCTGAAGGAACCGTTGAATATTCATACATGGAGAGTACGAACGGTAATGTGGTTGCCCTCCTCCAGAGCACCTCTGAGCCGGTGACGGTGGTGAACAATGGCGGCAAGACAGCCTACACCTTCACTGAGAACGGCAAGTTCGAATTCGAAATTAAGGATGCGGCCGGAAATGTCAATACGGTTGAAGCAACGGTTGCGAACATTAACAAGGAAGTGCCTAGAGTAAAAGTAGTCCGTTCCTACCAATATGGCGAGAATGGAAGCCAAACCTTCGGCACCCTGAAGGATAACAGCGGCAATGTGCTGTTCTCCACAGGCGTTACGGTTACGGTAGAGAAGGCGGATGCTTCGGCTAAAGCGTTCAACATTATCAGTCCCGATAAGAGCATTACACTCATGGAGAATGGAACGGCTTCATTCACTGTGGTGGATGTATACGGCAATACGACAGTTATCAAAGAAAAGGTAACGAATGTTCTCTCTGCGCCGCCAGTACCGGACAAAGTGGCCTATACCTTTGTAGATGCCGAAGGCAAAGCGGTTCCGGCCGATCAGATTGTGACCATCGGCGGACAGAAATATGCCAAAGGCAAAGTGAAGGTTACGCTTAGCGGCACAGTAGCTGCCCCTAACCACATGTTCTCGGGCGTAAGACCTATTTCAGACGGAGCCGCGTATACGAACCAGATCAGTAAAGCGGATGGAACGTACAGCTACTCGCGTGCTTTTGAGAGCAGCGGTTCAGCGGTCATTGCCATCTCGGATCTGCTGGGCAATGTGAACAAGGTTCCGGTGACCATTGCAGGACTTGATAACACAGCACCTGAGCTGACACTGAACAAGGAAACCGTAGGGATTGTTCAGAACAAGAAAGACTTTAACTTCCGTACGGATCTCGGCGGGTTCACCGTTTCTGATAATGTATCGGCTGAAGCTAACGTGAAAGTATCGGTCAGCGGGCTGGATCTGAGCAAGCTTGGACGCCAGCGCGTAGCTTACACAGCAGTTGATCAGGTAGGCAATAAGACGGTGGTCTATCAGGATGTGGTGGTCGTGAAGGACGGCGGATTGCTGGTCTTCGGTAACGATACCTTAATCTCGGCTTCCTCCGGCGAATCTGCGTTGTTCAATACCAACACCATTACCTTCAAGGTATCCGACTTCAATCTGATGAAGGTAGGCGGAGTAGACAAGGTCAACCAGGCTGGAACATTCGATATTCTGTATTACCCTGGTCTGTACCGCGAAGGACAGCTGAAGCTGGTGAAGCAGAAGCTGACCTATGCTGAACTGGTGAGCAGTAATTTCAAGGTCACCTTCCCGAAAACAGGCTGGTACACCATTGTGGTGAGAACCCAGGAACGTGACCGCGAATTTGCTACCTTCTTTGTCGGCAATCTGAAATAGTTGAAACAAGAACAGGGGGAATACTTGGTGAAGTTGTTGAAACGCACAGTAGCGGTAATGCTCACCTTAATCATGGTATTTCTGTCCACCTCCGAGAGCTTCCATGCTCTCGTCGAGGCGGCCAGCAGTACCAAGACAACCATGATCCAGAATGACTTTATTAAGGTCACCGTGGATAACGAAACGGGCCGCTACGGCATTCGCACTGTAGAGGGTCAACCGATCCGCAAGAACGACAATAATGTAAACCTGCTGTTCCAGGGAGATGACCCGGAGACGTCGTTCACGACGTTCCGGATCGATGGAACGGATTATATCTACGGTAATAAATACAAGTTCGACGCCAGCCACTATTCAGAGACTAGTGCACCTAAAGTGGTGGAGAATTCAAATGGCACCAAGCAGCTGGAGATGATCTGGAAGATTAAAGGCGTAGAGATCAAGCAGATTCTAATGCTCTACACCGACAGCAAGGATGCTGTGAATTCCGGGAATGTCAACATCCGTTATGAAGTGAACAACAAGAGCGGTGCGCAGGTGCAGATCGGCAGCCGGATTCTGCTGGATACGATGGTCGGCGGCAACGACGGGCCGCAGTTCCAGATTGGCACAGCCTACAAGTCACCGCTGCAGGTGGAGCGGAAGCTGGTCCACAATCCGGAGGACGATAAGGGGATTCCCTTTGAAGATAGAGCTTACTTCAAGATTCCTGCTTATTGGGTGATGCGCGACAAGCTGGATCTGACGAATCCTCAGGCAACCAATGTGGTGGCCTACGGCTTCAATAACTTTGCCGAACAGAATATTAATATTGTGGATGAAATGATCGTCGGGCACTGGAACGGCCTGGCGAATACGAAATGGGATTATAAAATTAATCCGAATCTGGACTTCACCAGAGATACCAATGATTTCGGCACAGCGGATTCTGCGGTTGCCTTCTATTGGAACCCGGAGAAGCTGGCGCCGGGAGGCTTCCAGAGCTTCGAGACTGTATATGGTCTCGGTGAGCTGACAGCCCCTGATAAAGTGTTCTCGATCCGTTATGTAGATCAGGTACAGCAACTGGCTACCGAGCCGGTTGAAGGCGGAGGAGTGCCGACGAAATATGAGAAAAACGGAGTCTTCGACGTTATAGCAGAAGTAGAGAACCTTCAGGCTTTCAATATGGAGCACTCCAAAATTGAAGTCGAGATGACCCTGGAGAGCGGCCTCAGCTTCGTCAGGCAGAATGAAAAGGGAGAAACTGTCCTGGATGCAAACGGGAATCCGGTCCTGGAGAATTCCCGCAGCAAAATGCTGGAGTTCAAAAAGTCAGCCACACCTGATGAAGCAGCTATGGGCATTGAGCCGAAGTACAAGCCGGGTGACGCGATTACCGCAACCTTCCGTGTTCAGGCTAAAGGCAGACCTTGGCCGGTTACCCGGGAGTATATGATTTCCGCGAGAAGCCCGGAAACGCAAGGCAAAATCGAAGGCGTGAAGGATGAGGGCATTAAAGCCCAGTATGAATCGACCCGCACTAATTTCATTCTTTTGCCGCCGGTGGGAGAAGCAACAGCTACGTATTCCTATGCACTAGCACCGGCAGAGCTGTACAGCACAGATGTGAAATATCTGACAGTGAATCTGTCAAATATTGAAGCTTACAATACAGGTAATGCAACGACCGCGCCGAACTTTGACCTGTACCTCAAGAATAAGGCAAACGGTAACCGGTATAAGGTCAATGTCCAGGACGCAGTGGTGATGCAGCCGACCGATGACGGATTCTCCGGCGCCATGCGGATTACGTACCGCGGCGGTGATCAGGTGGATTCAGGCGGCAATGTGGTGGAAGCCGGACTTGGGCCTGAATTGCCGCTTGGCGAGTATCAGGTGGAGATTGATTACAAAGGCGATGCCGGCGGAGATGAGGAAGTAGCGGCTCTCTATGATATGACAACTCCGCAATCGTTCCTGGTCACTGATAATAATGACACGCGTATCCGTGAAGCCGGAGTAATGGCGGTCTACAAGGAAGCTGTAGATATCAGCGGTCTTGCGAACGGCGCTACGGTAAAGGATGAGCTGCTGGATCAGCTGAACTCTCTGTTCCCGGGCAAGCCTTTCAAGGACGGTTCGTTCCTGTACAAGGCTGTTACCGAGTATAAGAAAACCAAAGCCTTGTTCGGTGCAGCGAGCAAAGCGGTGGATCCGAAGTTCGACATCAGTGAATTCATGGATGAAGAAGCGCTGAAAGAGACTCCAATGTATGCTTACAAGTTATTTGCAACGGAAGAGGACTTTGAGGAATTCAAGGAAGAAGCGGAAGCCAAGGACCCGGAATTCGACCGTGAGATTCTGGTTACCGTCCGCGGCATGATCAAGCAGGTTGGCACAGGTGACGAAGAGCAGGTCATCGTGGATACCAAGACAGAACCGGCAATTATTAATGATGCTGTAGCTTATAAAGGTAAGGACCTGTCTTTTGTACGCGGTAAGCTGGATATCTTCGGAAACACCCTTCCCGGCGATCTGCCTTTCCTGGATACCCTGTTCGTCAAGGGTGAAGGAACGCTGAGCGTAGCGAGCAGCGGGTTCGTCTTCCATAAAGGCGAATGGACACTCGACTTCTTCAACGGCTTCAACAAGTCGCTTGGAGAAGAAGACTTCGATCCGGAGAAGGAGCAAGAAGAGGACGAAGACAAGGATGACGACAAGAAGGATGAGAAAGGCAATGACGGCAACCCGGAAGATGATACACAGAACGGCAGCCTGAAATGGGCGGTTGGCGGTGTAGGTGACCGGTTGAATCCGCTGCGCCAGATTATGATTGAGGATGTGTACTTCAACAAGCAGTCTCTGTTCGGAGCACCAAGCTTCTCCATTGACGGCTTTGGCTTCTCCTTCAATGACTTCATTCTTAGAGAGAATGGGATTTCCTTCGGAGGCTCATTGTCCCTGAAGATCATTAACTCCGAGATCAAGAATGTCATCTTCAACAGTGCCGGCTTCTATGGCGTCGATGCCTCCCTGGGCTTCGATCTCAATCAGGAGATGGGCTTATTCGGACCGGATAAGAAGAAGGATGCGGATAAGAAAAAAGGTCCGGATGCTCCAAGCGGCAAAGTTACAATTAAGCACGCTGTGCAAGGCGGGGGCATAGGCAATGAATACGGCCTGGAGTTCGCAGCACAGCTGAAGAATATGATGGGCGTGGAGATTGAATTCTCGCTCAAAAAAGTAAAAGACGGCCGGATTCTTCCGGATGTGATTGCCTTCGGGGCAGAGCTTCCGCAGCCGGGTATCCTGGTGACGGGTGCAACGTACCTGACAGCCATCCGGGGAGCAGTACGTGAACTGGCGGACACTATTGCCGGCGGCACGGCAGAGGACCCGTTCCCGTTAACCATTCAAGCAGGCGTAGGCATGCGGTTCGGGATTGCTCCGGCGTATTTCTTCGGCGATGTGGACCTGACAGTGAAGCGTACCGGCCTTAAGGTGGAAGGCAGGCTGGATTTCGCTGCCAAAGCCGATGCGGAGAAAGATGACCGGCTTCCGATGCTGACTAAAGCGCTGCTCGAGGCGCAGTGGGTAACCCCATGGTTCGTGCGCGTGGAAGCAGAGATGGATATCGGCGGATGGGATATCATCATCGGGAAGGCGGGTATCTTCGTCGGACAGAATCTGGAGAAGAACCGCACTGATTTTGAAGGCTATATCAGCTCCAAAGTGCAGATTCCGAACGATGTACCGGTTGTCGGCGGCATGCCGCTGTCCAGTATGTTCCTTGGCGTCAACAATGATAAGGTCTGGGGCAGCATCGGTATTCTGCTGATCTCCTTAGGTATTACTTACTACTGGAGTGGCGGCATTGAATTCGGTACTTCGACCGATCAGCTGCCGGAAGGAATGATCCATCTGGTGGTGGATGATCCAGAGCTTGGACCTCGTCTCATGGTGATTGGTGCGGGCGTGCAGACGCTGGCCACCTCCAAGGTAGCTTCCGAGGAAGAGAATCAGGAAATTATCTACCGTGAGGTAGAAGAAGGCGTCAAATATGTCGAGAACGGATCAATCAATGTCGGTGTAGGCGGCATTACGGTCAAGAACGGTGGCAGAATCCATGAGATTCCAATGGACGGCGTAGCCGGTAATGCCATTATTGAAATGGAGTACAGCAGCAAAGAAATGCCGGAATTCAAGCTGCAGGATGCCTCAGGCAAAAATTATCCGGTGAAATTCGACAACACGAACACTGATCCTACGGCAAATGCTTTTACACAATATATTCCTGCAAGCTATAAAACGGAGAATGGGCCTAAGCTCAGCAGTGAAGTGGATATTCGCAGAGCGTATATCATTATTCCGGAGAATGAAGCCACAAAGGGCGGTACCTGGAAGCTGACAGCCGTCTCGGCGGTTGACACCAAGCTGCTCAACGTTCCTACGCTGCCTACGCTGAATGAAGTCAACCTGGCGAATGACAGCGCGAATGCGAATAAGTTCACAGCCTCCTGGAAAGTTGCCAATGCAGCCGAAGGCGATACTGTGAACCTGTATCTGGCTGAGGATGCGGTGACGAACCGCAAGGAAATGCTGAATGGTCAAGAAATTCTGCAGACGGGTGATCCAGGTATGCTGATCGCCAAGGATGTGCCGGTCGGAGCCGGCGGCTCGGTTAGCGGCGGAATTACGAGCGGCAGCAAAGTGATCGATGTCACCAATGTAACATTGATGGGCAATCCCGAGGATATCCGCGGGCTGCTCAGACAAGGCAATTACTACCTGCGGGCCGAGCTGAAATCCAGCTCGAACTTCGGGACGAAGACTTCGCCGCAACGCTTTGAAATCATCGATCCGCTGGCACCACAGAGTGTGAGTGAGGTCAAGGTTGAGCCTGCCGGCAACGGATTGTTCTCACTCTCCTTCAAGCCGGGAGCGAAGAAATCGGGACACAGCGGCTTCGAGCACAGCTACGTGGTCGATGCGAAGCTGGATGCTGAAGGCAAACTGAGTGAATATGCTCCGTTTGGAGAGCTTTTGTATACCGAACAGGAGCTTAAGCCTTACTGGAATGCATCCACAGGCACATACGAAGGTCTGTTGATTGGCGGCTGGAAGGCTGTATCTACAACAGATGAAGTCTATAAGGGCAGCCTTGAAGGCTCAGTGATTGATCTGAGCAAGGTGAAATATGTCGGCCTGGAAGTGAAGAAGAATTACGTCATCGGCGTCAGTGCCGCAACGGTTCCAACCGAGGATGCCGACAAGCATCAGAACTATCATTATGCCGAGCGGCGTGAGAGCAGCAGCACCTTGCTGCCAACTCCGAATCTGCCGGATCTGACGGTATTGAGTTCATCGGGGACGGTAGATGCCTCCTCCGGGAACTACGTGAACCTGTTAACGAATGAAACGAAGCAGAAGCTGACGCTCTCTTCCAAACAGTCCAATGTGACGGTGGAAGCATTCTATGCTGACAAATCCATTGGGACTGTAGCCCTGACGAACAAGGCCGGCGGTGGAAGTGAAGGTATACTGAATCTCGACCAGTTCCAGACGGACGGTCCGTATGCGATTGAACTGAGAGCCAGAAATACGGTGACCAAGGATATCTCAGTGACCATGCTCTATCTGACGGTAGACACGATCGCACCGGTCCTGTATCTGACGGAGCCGGTAACGGGCGAACGTACCGCACAGGGTGCCATTCGTGTAGCCGGAACGACAACTACAGGCACTACACTGGCAGCAGAGTATACGGTGAGTCAGTTACAGCCTGACGGCAAATACAAAGACAAGGTTATCTCCAAGACGCTTACGGTAGATCCGAAGACGGGAGATTTCAATGGAATGGTGGAAGTGAATTCGGAGGAGCCTTCAGTGGCGCTAAGCATTGTCGCAACTGACGGTGCCACCAATCAGAACACAGCCATTGTGGATATTACGAATGCCGGCTTCAAAGTACCGGTTGCCCTCGTTCTGAAGGGAGCGGAGACGCTGACGCCGGGTGCGGCAGGCCAAATTCAGGCCTATCTCAAGGTGTCGGATGGCAAGGACGGGAACGGCAAGCCGAAATTCAAGGAAGAGCCGATTACCGGCAAGGATCTGGCCAATCTGACTTATGAAGTTGCCGTAGGTGATGCAGTATCCCTGTCGGCACAAGGCAATGTTACTGCACTGGCTACAGGCTCCAGTCTGATTGAAGCCGAGTACAAGGTGTCTGAGGGTGTTACGCTCAAAGGCATGGCTGTGACGACTGTAGCTGTACCTGAATCGAATGATTTGGGTACTGTGCAAGCCGTATCCTCTCCGATTAACGGAGACAGCAACCATACGAAGATTACGGTGACTTCCGCCGGAGATATGACCGGACAGCAGATCGCTTACAAGGTCTTCTCGTCGAGTCCGGCAGAACTGAAAAGGGATGACAATGTAAGCTCATGGAGTCTGCTTCCACTCGATGGTATCGTGTCCGCTCATCCGGGCGCTACTGTTGTGCTGGCCAAGCGTACCTCCTTGGACAAGCTGGTTAGGGCTTCCGGTAGTGTAGCTGCATCGGTCTGGACCAGCAGCGGTTCAGGCGGTGGCGGCGGAGCTGGCGGTGGTGGCGGAGGCGGCGGTGCCGTGCCGGGAATTGTTGAAGAACAAGCTCCGGAGCAGGCAGCCGAGGTTACCGTCAACGGCCAAGCCGTGAAGACAGAGTGGAATGGACTTACAGCGATCGTACACATTACGGATAAAGAAGCTGCGGCTGGCAGTGACCTCACGGTAAGCTCCACCGATAAGAATGCCAAAGCATTCAGTATCCGTGTAGACCAGAGTGTGGTCCAGCAGCAGCTGACCGCGAAGAAGAAGATTGTGATTGAAGTTCCAATGGGACAACTGGTCATTGCTCCTGAGAATCTTGCAGGTGTAACTGCCGGACTTACCATCGGTATTGGTGCCAATAGTGATGCCGATCAGCAGGGCATGAAGGCTATCGCCGATCAGCAAGGCTTCACCCTGATGGGGGCAGGCCAAGGTGTAACGGTTAACGTTAATCTGCCGAAGAGCAGCTGGACACCGGCGCTTGCAGCCAAGATTGCCATTCCTGCGCCGCTTGCGGCCAAGGAAATTACAGCTATGGTGCTTAAGGACAAAGACGGCAACTGGACAACGGTACCGTGGAAGCTGGACAGCAGCGGTACGGCAGTGAATGTACAACTGACCGGTGAAGGCAGCCTCTTCTTCATCCGCAACCAGAAGACCTTCAAGGATATGCCTTCAGGCTGGGGCAAGGAAGGCATTGCGGCTGCATCCGCCAAGCTGTTCGTACTAGGGAAATCTGCGGAACTGTTCGATCCGGCAGGCAAAGTGACCCGGGCAGAATATCCAACCATTCTGCTGCGCGTTGCAGGTCTCATGAACAAGCAGGCAGCTTCGGCAGGCTTCAGTGATGTCAGCGGCAGCAGCTGGTATAACCGCAGTGTCTCCATTGCCGCTGAAATGGGTATTGTTACCGGACTCGAAGGCGGAAAGTATGCGCCTAAGGATACGCTGACAAGAGTTGAAGCGATGACGATGCTAGGAAGATTGCTGAATCAGGTTAATCCGGGCAGTGAACTTAGCGAGGCTGAAGTCACTTCGATCCTCAGCGGTTTCACTGACAAGGGTAAGGTTCCGGCATGGGCAAGACAAGCAGTGGCAATGAGCATCAAGAACGGCATTATTCTCGGGGAAGGCAACAAGGTGAACCCGTCCACTCCGCTTACGCGTGAGCAGGCGGCAGCCATTGCCATCCGTCTGGATCAATTCATTACAGCTAAGCAATAACAAGGATGTGCCCGTTCGCTCGTAAGCGGGCGGGCACACTCTGCTGGGAAATCCTTAAGTCACAATACTATTCAGGTGGTGTCAACATGGCTTTGAAGCGAAGATCATGGATAGGTTATCTTATAGCACTGGCGGTAATTGTCGTTGCCGCAGTTGCCGGAGGCATCATGGCCAAGGCTGATCCGCAGACCTGGGACAGCACGGCCGATACCAGTTGGTACGTGCCGACGAATGATACTTTCAAAATTAACAATGCTAGAGAGCTTGCTGGTGTAGCCAAACTCGTGAATGAAGGCACTGTAAATGGACTCAGCGGTAAAATTATGGAGATTACGGACGACCTGGACCTTTCTGCTTACCAGTGGGTGCCCATCGGTACGGCCGAGAATCCCTTCCGGGGAACTTTAATCACGGAAGGCGGATTAATCAAGAAGATTTACGGTTTGAACGTAGTGGCGAACCGTTCATACCAAGGCTTGGTAGGGAATATGCAAGGCGGTACAGTAGGCGGCCTGAGTTTTGAATCAGGCACCATCTCTGTGACCGGAGTAACCTATGATGTCTATGCCGGCTCTGCCGTAGGTAAAATGAGCGGCAGCAGCATTGTGTTTGACATTACCAACAAGATCAATATCACTTCGGACGCTTCCCCGTATCACTCCTACACGGGCGGTATTGTCGGGATGGGCGAAGGGATGATCTCGAACTCAATCAATAACGGAACCGTTACAGCGTTTGGTTCAGCCGATGTGGGAGGAATTATGGGCTATGGCGACTCCAGAGGCATCATCATCAAAAAAATAGTCAATAATGGTGCGGTTCTTGCCCAGGGGACGGACAGCTCCGTGCTTACCGCAGGCGGGATTGCAGGTCATACCACAGGACCGCTCAGTCTAAATGATGAAGACACTCCTATCATCAATACGGCGGCGGTTACCATCGCTGGCGGGAATCAGGTTGCGGCAGGCGGGATTGTCGGTAAAGTAGACAATACCATCGTGTTCTCCAACATGACTACCAATAATGGTGCAATTACCGTTAATGCAGCAACGGCAGTGAACTCGGCAGCCGGGGCGCTGGTAGGTGCGACAGGAACAGTAGCCAGCCGTGAGGTTTCCATTACATTTGTGAATACGGCGCCGGTTACCAATAACGGTGGCAAAAACGTATATACTGGCGGCATTGCCGGATATACGGGCAGCAAATTCACCTGGACGCATCCTTATGTGAATACACAAAAGATTACAGCATCAGGGTCAGAGAATGTAGCTACCGGCGGATTCGTCGGATACGCCGTAGGCGGTCTGGTTACCAGCAACGCTACAGCGGGAGTATTCGAGAATAAAGAGCTGATCTCGGTTAACGGCGGCACAGGCGTCTACACCGGCGGGATTGCCGGTTATGATGCAGGCGGGAACATCACCCAGACCTCTTCAACAGGCGAGCTGAAGGTTAAAGGGACTGCGGATGTATATACCGGCGGTACCGTGGGTTACGAAATCGGCGGAACCATTGCATCATCAGTGACCGGCAAGACGGAAGGGCAACATCTGGCAATCACTTCCGATGGTACAATCGGCGGAATCGTTGGCTATCTGGAAGGAACCTTGAATAATTCTTCTATTAAATATGCTACACTGCAGGTTACTTCGGCAGGCGGTGTTATCGGCGGGATTGCCGGTAACGCACAGGGTACAGTAAGCGGAGTTACGGCCGGAGATGCTGAATCGGCAGGCTACAGCACTTTGGTGCTTCAGGCTGCAGTAGCGGATGCGGCAGACGGGCAGGACAATATCACGTTCGGCGGACTCGTGGGTGTGAACACCAAGCCGTTGACGCTGACCGGCGGTAAGGCCTCGCGGATCAGCTTCCTGAATGAAGCCGGAAGAAGCGGGTACACCATCGGCGGCGCCGCTGGCAAGCTGACGGCGGATGCGGTCATCGGATCTGCAGCCGTGCCTGTGCAAGTGCAGGATCTCCGCACAGAGCTGAAGGCTGATAAGGTAAGCTTCGGCGGCGGCGCAGGGCATAACTCGGCTGCCCAGTTCAACGGGCACACGAATCGTATCGAGATTAAGGCTACAGGCGCTACAGTAAAAGCTGGCGGCATGCTCGGTGAGAACCATTCAGCCGCAGCCGCTCCGTTCAATCATGCGGAGAATGTTATCATCACCGCAAGCGGTGCAGATAATCAGCTTGGCGGGAATACCGGCTTCAATGCCGGACAACTGGTTAACGCTACAGTGACCCAGTTGTCTATTGAAGCCAGCGGTGTCCGTGCTGAAGCGGGCGGAATCGCCGGACATTCGGAAGGGACGGAGACTCCTGCTACACGTGCAGGGATTACGTCCGCTGTGCTGAATGTTCCCGGAGCTGACCCGATGATTACGCTGACTGCGGCGGATGCCAAAGCGGGAGCGATCGTTGGAGCAGCGGCAACGACAGATATTACAACGCCGGAAGTGAACGCGCAAGACGGTGCGCTGATGCTCATTCAGGCGCAAGCGGCGAAGCCGTCTGTCGGCGGCTTGGCAGGTACCCTTACGAACGGCAGCATCAGCAGTGACAGCAAAGTGGTCAATGTGGAGAATATGCTGATTCTGGCAGGACCAGCGGCTACAGATGCCTATGTTGGCGGGATTGTAGGCTACAATGAGTCCTCCAGGCTGGAACGTCTGGTAGGTTCAGCGGTGAGTCTGACCCTTAATGCACCGCGCGCTACTGCAGGCGGGGTGGCCGGATATAACCACGGCAGTGCTACAGGTATTATTGTGGACACTTATATCAGCGGTCTGAATCTGAAGGCTAACAACGGGGCAGTGTCCTCGTATGCCGGGGGGATTGTCGGCCTCAATGCGGCTCAGAGTATTGATCCGGTACTGAATCCTGTGACCTCGGTCAGCACGATTCAGAATACCCGGACACTGGGTACGGTCTCCGCTACATCCGCCAATGCCATTGTGGGCGGTATGGTTGGTGAGAACCGCACGCTGATTGCCAACAACAGCATTACCGATAAGATCTCGGTGATCGCAAGAGGCAATTCCTCCATCATCGGCGGTCTGGCCGGTGTGAATACAGCATCGGGAACACTCTACTACACGTATTCCAATGCGAACCTGACCATTGAAGGAACAGGTACACATGCCGGGGGATTAGCTGGCAGCAATGCCGGTGCTGTCATTGGCTCTTATGTAGATATTGATGTGACAGGAGATGCTCAAGGAACCTCGGGCGGTTCTGTTTACCTGGGCGGACTCATCGGCAGAAATACAGCCGGTACGGTGGAGCAATCGTATTCTGTTTCCAAGGTTACCGCGAAGAACGTCTACACCATTGTCGGCGGTCTGATCGGAGAACTGTCCGGCGGAACGGTCAAGAATTCCTATGTAGCGAAAAGTGTTAACGCTGCGAACGACAATTCTTATGCGGGCGGCTTCGTTGGGCGAATTACAAACGGTAAAATAAGCAACGTCTACTCAGCAGCAGAGGTTAATGTAGACGAGAAAAAGACTGCTTATGCCGGCGGCTTCGCCGGACGTTATGATAATGCAAGTAAAGAACTGCTCTATAAATCCTACTATATTAAAGATGAAGGACTGAATATCAACCGCGATCTGCCTGATTTCGCAGAGGGCAATCACCGCTGGCTGAATGTGCATGTCCGGCTGACCACCATTCTGTCAGAGACACTGAAAGACAGAACGGTATTCCCGGGCTTGTCGGGCTGGGATTTCGAGGGAGCCTGGAAATACGGCTCGCTCAGTGCGGCCTACCGTTACCCTGAAGTCAACCGCATTGCCAATACCGGCGGCGGAGACAACGGCAATAACGTGAATGCCAATATCAACTGGTACACGAAGGATAAGGATGCAATCGGCTTCGAGATCACCTCGGAGGCTGAGCTGGCCGGTCTGGCGGGAATTGTCAACGGCACCATTGCCGGTGTAGAGCAATTCAGCTTTAAGGACAGAACCGTGACTGTGATGAATCCGGTCCATATCCAATCCAAGCAATGGGTACCTATCGGTGATAAGGAAGTCAATCCTTTTGAAGGAACATTCGACGGGAAAAGCCAGCTGATCGATGGTCTGACCCTGCAGCCTGTCTATACGCATTCCGGGTTGTTCGGAATCATTGGAGCGAATGCTACAGTGCAGAACATGAATCTGGAGCCGCTCACGGTTGCCGGCAACGGCTACACCGGCGTTCTGGCCGGAACGAACCTGGGTACAGTCAAGAATGTGGACCTTAAGCTGCTGGACGGCGTGAAGGTCAGCGGCGGTATTGTCGGCGGCATCATCGGCCAGAACTCAGGCAGTGTTGCCGCTCTGCAGCTTACGCTCGACGGCGGAAGCCGGATTGAGACGGTAGCTGAAGGCGGCATCGCCGGCGGCCTTATCGGCGACAACACAGCGGATATTACAGCTGACACTTATGTCATCCACGATAAGGATGGCAGCATCGGCAGCGCGGCTGACCATGCCGTTATCGGCGGAATTATCGGGGTGCAGAATGGTAATGTGACGGGCCTGGCCCTTGAAGTGAACTCAAGATACCGGATCTCTTCAACAGGAATGGAAGCCACTGTTGGCGGACTGATTGGACATTACCAGACAGGTCAAGCTGAAGGGCTGACCGTGAGCTTTGCAGACGGAACCCTGGAAGCGCGGGGGCTTGGCTCCATCCTGGGCGGAATGATCGGTCAATCCGATCAAGGGAACAGCATCCGCAATGTTACAGTTACCGGTCCTGGAAGCGGTGTGCAGCTGACAGCTAATGGTACGGCTGGCGGTGTTGTGGGCGCGAAGGAAGGCAGACTCGGCGGAATGCTGACCCGTTCTGTGGATAACGGCAGCAGCTTCGATATTGAACATGCAGCAGTATCAGGCGTGAAGCTGGCTACAACAGGCGACAGCTTGAAGGCTGTGCTCGGCGGGATTGCCGGATCAGCTTCCCGGACGGCGATCAATGACGCCAAGTTCAAGGCTTCTCTTACGGCCGCTGGTGAAGTAATCACTGCCGGAGGGATTATTGGAGATAGCGATAATTCCATCATCTACAATGCAGATTCGTCACCTGAGCTTCAAGCGGCAGCGAAGAGCGGTGAGGTTGCCGTCGGCGGGATCGCCGGAACAATCTCAGCGGACGATATCAATCAAGGCTTTGATTTTGGCAAGGCGTACCCGCTGTATAAAGGGATTTACATTGCCAAGGTTCATGACGGCCAGATTACCGTCACCGGAACAGACCATCGTGCTGACCTGTATGCAGGCGGTCTGACCGGCAAGAATACGGATGCCTCCATCTATAGCTCCGAGGTTGCCTCCGGTCTGAAGGTAACCGGCGGCAATACCGTGAGTGCAGGCGGAGTTGCCGGATACAGTAACGGTATCATTGTGGATACCATTGTCAGAAGCGGTGTGAACGCAGATAACAGCAGAGTAATCAATGCCGGCGGGCTTGTCGGCTGGGGAGACGGCGGCGAGATTCATTACAGTAAGGTGATCTCCGGCTCCGGCCAGTCCATCAACGTCGGATCAGCAGTTACTCTGGGTGAATCAGTACCGAATACACGCGTTGGCGGAGTGATCGGTATGGCCGATCATGTCCTGATTACGAATACCCATACGGATATTCCGGTAGTGATCACAGATACCAATCAGGATAACACGATGTATGCAGGCGGCTTTGCCGGACTCCTGGGTGAGAACGGTACACTTGCCGGACAGATTCAGAAGTCTTATGCCACAGGCAAGCTGAATGTCAGCGGCAGATTAGGCTCCTATGTCGGCGGATTCGCCGGGTCTGTAGATCATTACTCGATCACAGATTCCTATGCCTCCGGTGACATCAGCAATACCGGCTTTGACACACGCAGCGGCGGGTTCGCAGCCTCCGTGGAGAGAAGCGGCAGCATCAGCAAGTCTTATGCTTTGCAGAATAAGCTGTCTACCGTCGGAGTGAAATCTTCAACCCGCTCCTATAACGGCGGCTTCGCCGGTTATAATGACGGAACGTTAACCAGTGTCTATGCCAATGTACCGCAGATTACCGTGGCGGTTGCGGGGGACAATGTCTCCAAAGGCGCACTGGTCGGCTATAACTTCCGGGACGGCAAAATCATTAGCTCATCCTACACAGGCACATTGGCTGCTGTAGGGCGTAACACAGGCGCGGCTGCAGCAGCCGTAAGTACAGCAGCAGTTGATCCGCTGACTTCAGGACTGTGGCGTATCGATTATGATACTACCTTCCTGAACGACTTGAAGGATGGGGCCATTACTGTACAGACTCCGCTGCAGCTCGCGGGGGCAGTCATGTTCTATAACGAGACAGGGTTGAATTATTACAAGCTGTTCAACAGAACAGCTGAGAACAAGCCGGAGCTGGCAACAATCCTGCTTGGGGCGGATATTGATCTTGCCGGCCGCTTCTGGACCGCGTTCGACAGCTTTACAGGTGTGTTCGACGGCCAAGGCCATACGATAAACGGATTGTCTCTGAAAGCCTCCGGCCAGCAGACCGCCGGATTCATCAAGGATAACCGTGGCCAGCTCCTGAATGTGAACTTTACCGGAGCGGAACTCTCCGGCGCAGTGAATTCAGGTGTCGCTGCCGGGATCAACCACACTGGTGCAGTGATCCGGAATGTGAAGGTCAGCGGCTCCGTGGCGGGAAGTGCTGCCGCAGGCGGGGCAGCTGGTGTGAATCAGGGCACTCTGGAGAAGGTCACGAATGAAGGAGTGAAGCTTGCCGGAGCAGGCCGGATTGGCGGAATTGCCGGAAGCAACGCTGGTGTGATTCACCAGGCTGTATCGAAGGGCAACATTGATGTATCATCTGCACTGGCCGCAGGCGGAATTGCCGGTGAGAACAGTGCAGAAGGCTCCATCACTGAATCGCTTGTCTATGGCGATATCCGTGTAGCTTCAGCCCAGGCGATCGCTGGCGGGATCAGCGGACTGAATGCTGGAGAGATCAAGAACAGCTACTCTGCCGCAACGGTCCTCGCCGAAGGCATGTCTACTGCATGGGCTGGCGGTATTGCCGGTCTGGCAGAGAGCGGGTCGATTATTACTTCCCTGAACACCGGAGAAGTGAAGGCTGGAGTGAAGGGCAAGATTCAACCGCTGCAAGCCTTCTTCGGCGGGATTGCCGGACAGAAATCGGACAATGCCACGATCAGCGGCTCCTTGTTCAACAGACAAATGCTGAAGGATAATATTGCGTACTACAATCTGAATGGCCAGGCAGTATCCGGCAATAACAGCAGTGCCATGGGGCTGCCGGGTGCAGAGCTTACTGGCGCGAATCTGCCGGCAGGCCTGGATGCCGGAATCTGGACAGCCCGGAACACATTCTATCCGCTGCCTCAGGCCTTTAACGGAACAAATGAAGGGACTCTGGCTTCAGCCGCTGTTATCCTGAACTCGCAGGATCTGATTAACCGCGTGGGTTCGGCATTCCACATGAGCAGCGGCGGAGCACTCTCCTGGAGCGCTGATCCGTCCAAGGCTGTAGTGAACGGTACAACCGGCAGCCTGATATCAGGTGGCAGTGCAGTGCTGAAGGCAACCGCTGGAGGACAGAGCAGAAGTATTGCTATTAATACCGCTGCATTCCAGTACCCGAGCGCAGCAGTTGCACCAACTGCAACTCCTGCAGATAAGAATTTCACTACTGAAGTGAAGGTGGAGCTGGCAACAGGCGAGCAGGGAGGAAGCATATACTATACACTGGACGATACAACACCTACAGAGACCTCCCAGCTGTACAGCGGACCTATCGATCTTAAGAGCACAACAACGGTTAGAGCCATTACGATTGTATCCGGCAAAGAGTACAGCCCGGTTGCAGCCTGGACCTGGACGCTTGTAGTCCCTAATCCGAGCCCTAATCCAAACCCTGGTACCGGCAATGGCGGCGGTGGCGGTGGCGGTCCAATTGCTCCGCTTCCAAGCCCGACACCTGCACCGGCAGCTCCGTCGATCACAGCGGTCGCTGGAACATCGACAGTAACTGGTGACAGTGAAGCTCCGGTCAAGATCGCTAAGAACAGCAAGCTTGCGCTGAAGGCTCCAGAAGGGCAGACGATCTATTACACAACGGACGGTAGCATTCCGACTGTCAAGAGCACGAAGTACACCGGTGAGCTGCTGATTACCAAGAGCATGACGGTCAAAGCCATTACGGACAAAGACGATAAAGTCATTACCATCGAGTATGCGGTGGAGAATGCGAAGTACAGCCTGAAGAGTAACAGCGGTGAGATCAAGTATATGGCAGCCTATCCGAACGGTCTGTTCATGCCGAACGCAGCCATCACCAGGTATGAGCTGATCCAGTCGCTTGCACCGCTGCTTGACATGGAAGAAGTGAATGTAGGCAATCTGTTCAATGATGTCAATGCCGAGAATGAAGGACTGACCGGATTCTTCGCATCGGCCGGCATTATTGAGGGCTTCCCGGATGGCGGATTCGGCGGAACGAAGGGCTTAACCAGAGCCGAGTTCTCCAAAATCATGACAACTGTGCTGAAGCTTGATGTAACTGAGACAGGCGTAACGAAGCAGAAGGATCTGAAGGGACACTGGGCAGAAAAATATGTCAATGCCCTGTCGCAGGCAGGTTATGTGCAAGGCTTCCCTGACGGAACCTTCAAGCCGGGAACACCGATTACCCGTGCGCAGGCCGTAGTGCTGATTAACCGGATTGCCGGCACGAAGAAGCTGACGGTAACGGCTGTACAATTCAAGGATCTTCCGGCTACCCACTGGGCTTATAAAGACATCATGTCGGTTGTGAAATAACAGAAATTCATAAGTGAAGGAGATCGGCGGATGAAAACAAAGCTGCTTGCCGTAAGCCTGGTCCTCTCATTGATCTCGGCGATACTCTTCTATTCCGGCCCCACCAGTGCGGATACACCTGAGACGTACAACGCTGAACAGAGCTAT
This sequence comes from Paenibacillus sp. FSL R7-277, assembly GCF_000517965.1. Classification (NCBI taxonomy): domain Bacteria; kingdom Bacillati; phylum Bacillota; class Bacilli; order Caryophanales; family Paenibacillaceae; genus Paenibacillus; species Paenibacillus sp. FSL R7-277. The sequence goes on along the minus strand of NZ_ASPX01000034.1, from coordinate 153,065 downwards.
GGAATAGCGAGTAAGGCGATCTTTTATCTGCGGGTGCTGAAAAGCGACGGTACTGCAAGCTCCACCGGAACAGGAGTGATCCTGTCTCCGGCCGGTACTGCAGCAACGGCGTATCATGTGGTCAAAAACGCACAGCGCATTGAAGGAGTCATGGCGGATGGAACGGTGATCAGTCCGATTAAAGTCACGAAGTCCGACGAGTTGAAGGATGTGGCCATTCTTGAACTGCCAACTCCTGCTGCGATGAAGCAAAAGGATAATGCCTATGCTTTTCTGCCGCTGCGGGGGGACAAGCTGAGACATGGTGAAGCGGTGTATGCCCTGGGCTATCCGCTCAAGAATACAGCGATCATCACGGAGGGGATTGTGAACACTCCGGCAGCCGACATTAACGGCAGAAGCCGGATTCTGACCTCGGCCCAGGTGGCAAGCGGAATGTCCGGTGGTCCTCTGCTGGATACGCATGGCGAGCTGGCGGGTATTATCTCCGGTTCCCTGCGGACGATGACTAACATTCATTTGATTGTGAATACGGAGGATCTGCGCAGCCTGCTGCCAGCTTCCTTCAACTAAAAGCAATACCAGAAGCAGCTTACACTTGAGGCTGCAATATAATACCGACTATGGCTGTCCTCAGGCGTTTCTTGGCAAACGCGGGGACAGCACTTTTTTTACAAACAAGAATGTATAAGCAGCTCGATGATCGTAATTCACCCCTATGGAAGGAGGAGGAACCCATGTGATTACGGCCTATTTGCTGGATGTGAACCAGAACGATCTATTCAAGCTGTCATCGATGCTTCAGCATACTGGCAAGGTGAATGTGATCGGCATGTCTGCTTATCCCGACAATGTTGTGGACCAGATTGTCCTGCTGCAGCCCGATGTGCTGTTTCTGGATCTTCAGCTGCCCGGCCATCAAGGAGTCGTTGTAGCCGAGCTGGTGAAGAAAAGGCTGCCGGATATTCAGATTGTGGTGGTCACAGAGACGAAGCAGCATGCCCTGTGGGCCTTCGACCAGGACATTGTGGATTATGTGCTGAAGCCGCTGGAGGAGGTCCGGCTGGGCCAGTCTCTGGAACGGCTGCGCAAGGGGAGCTGAAGCAGGCTGGCGGACGGAATCAGGGATGCCGGATGTTGTCTGCCCATGGTACAATGTACGGACAAGTAGAAAGGATGGGTGATTTTAGTTGAAGTATGATTTTAACCGTATCATTGACCGCCGCAATACCCGTTCCTACAAATGGGACCAGTCCGAGAAGCTGTTCGGAGACAAGGAGATTCTTCCGCTGTGGGTAGCAGATATGGACTTTGCAAGCCCTCCTGCGGTACAGGAAGCGATTCTGCGCCGCGTACAGTCAGGAATATACGGCTATAGCGTGACGGGCGACTCTTACAAAAAGGCGATTACCGGCTGGTACCGCAGACGCCATGACTGGGAGATTCAGGAGGAGTGGATCTCGGATTCTCCGGGGATTGTAACCTCACTCAGCCTGTCGGTGGAGCTGTTCAGCTCGCCGGGAGATCAGGTGATTCTGCAGTCGCCGGTCTACTATCCTTTCTATGATGTGATCCGGATGAATGACCGCAAGGTGGCGGTGAATCCGCTGAAGCTGGAAGCAGGCCGTTATGTCATGGATTACGTTCAGCTGGAAGAGCTGATGGCCGGCGGCGCGAAGCTGTTGCTGCTGTGTAATCCGCATAATCCGGGAGGCAGAGTGTGGGAACGGGAGGAATTGCTGCTTCTGGGCGAGCTATGCCTGCGGTACGGGGTAACCGTGATCTCGGATGAGATTCATTGCGATATGATCATGCCCGGACACAAGCATATTCCGTTCGCTTCCCTGTCACCAGAATTGTCAGACATTACGCTGACTACACTGGCGGCTACCAAAACCTTTAATCTGCCGGGGCTGCAGACCTCGTATATCGTCACCTCCAGCCCGGAGCTGAAACGGAAGTTCGACTATAAGATTAAGACGCTCAGCCTGCATATGTCGGCGTTCTTCTCGCCGGAGGCTGTGGAAGCGGCGTATAACGAAGGCGGAGAATGGCTGGATGAGCTGATCCTGCATATTAACGGCAATGCTGACTACGCCATCTCCTACCTGGCCGAGCATCTTCCGCAGGTGAAGCCGATGCAGCTGGAAGCCACCTATCTGCTGTGGATCGACTGCCGGGCGCTCGGACTCGATGCGGACGGGCTCAAGCAACTGATGTACCGCGAGGCTAAAGTAGCATTCAACGAAGGGTCTGTGTTCGGTGCGGAAGGCCAGGGTCATCTGCGGATCAATCTCGCCTGCCCGCGCTCCCTGCTGACTGAAGCGCTGGAGCGGTTCGTCAAGGCTGCGGCTACTTATGTGAAGAATTAAGGCTTAATAAAGAATCCGCTGGCTTATGAAGCTGGCGGATTCTTTGTTGTGTGGAAACCATATTGAGCCGCAGGTAGCCCCATGTTAAGATGAGCAGTGCGACTAAGCCGAGAGAGCAAAGTAAATATAGAGAGTGGGAGAGATAGAGATGAGCAGCAGCAATACGACCCGGATAATTATAGATTGTGATACAGGAATAGACGACGCACTGGCCATATTGTACGCGCTCCGGGCACCGGATGTTGTGGTAGAGGGGATTACGACGGTGTTCGGCAACATCGATGTGCAGCAGGCGGCGGATAACACGCTGCGCCTGCTTGAGCTTGCGGCTCCGGGCTATGAAATCCCGGTAGCGCTCGGAGCTTCCCGGGCGCTGGTACGCGAGCTGACCGGCTTCTCCACCCATGTTCACGGGGAGAACGGCATTGGCGGCGTTCAGCTGCCGCCCTCCCGGCAGGTGCCGGTTCAAGAGACGGGAGCAGAGTTCATTGCGCGGATGGCGGATACGAATCCGGGAGAACTGGTACTGGTGACGCTCGGACGGCTGACGAACCTGTCGCTGGCACTGGATCTGGACCCGCAGCTGACCTCCAAGCTGAAGAAGGTAGTGGTTATGGGCGGTACGGTATATAAGCCGGGCAACGTCACACCGGTGGCCGAGGCCAATCTGTGGGGCGACCCGGAAGCGGCTGACCGAGTATTCACTTCAGGGCTGCCTGTAATGATGATCGGGCTGGATGTGACTCTGCAGACGCGGATCACTTCAGAGCATGTGGAACTGCTGAAACGGCATGGACGGGAAGAGAATAAGGCGGTCTTCGAGTTTATGGAAGAGTCGCTTGCGTATTATTTTAAATTTTACCGCGAGGCGAACTATCTGATTAACAGCGCTCCGCTGCATGATCCGCTGGCCCTCATGGCTGCTCTGCAGCCGGATCTTGTAACCTGCCGCCGGATGAAGGTCCGTGTAGAGCATCAGGGGGCGTTCACCTCCGGTATGGTCGTAGCAGACTTGCGGGCACAGCCCAAAGAAGGCGAGTTCATCGAAGTGGCTGTAGAGGTGGATGCTGAACGGGCGGTGGGTGTCTTTTTAAGCGTATTTATGTAGATGTTAAGTCAACCCCGGACGGGTGAATCTGCAATGGTTACAATACCTTCATTTGCTATATTTATCTAGTTTGCTAGAATAGTAGGGGATGTAAGGTTGAGAGATTCACAATCTATCTAAGAGAATGGGGAACTAACTTATATGAAGCATTTGGCCAAAATAGTATTATGCGCAGCGATCTCACTCGGCAGCCTCTCGGCACTTCCGGCAAGTGCGGTCCATGCGGCACCTGCGGGTGTCAGTATCATGCTGGACGGTTATCCGCTGCCGTTCCCGGTGGAGCCGGTGATGATGAACGGAACGACTATGGTGCCCTTCCGCGCCATCTCTGAAGCCCTGGGGATTCAGGTGGAATGGAATCAGAAGGCCCGCAAAATCACGGCCACCCGGAAGGACGCAGCCAGCGCCGCTCCAACCGTCGTGGTCCTGACCCTTGGCAGCAAAAATGCCGTGGTGAACGGAACAGTGGTGAAGCTGGAGGTCGCACCGCAGGACATCCGCGGAACCACGATGCTGCCGCTTAAGTTCTTCAGCCAGCAGTTCGGAGCGGCAGCCTCCTGGGAGCAGGCGTCCAAGACCGTATCCATAACTTCCCCGAAGCGGGATATGTATACCTTGGGCTTCTACGCACAGAAGGCCTACAGTGAGGTCTCGCTTATTCCAAGCTTCGATGCGGTTGCCTTTGGCTGGGCAAGGATCGACAAGGACGGTCAGTTCACAACCACCGGTAAGGATTTCTGGTGGCCGGAGGCTGCAGGTGATGTAACGCCGGAATCGATTGTGCAGAATGCGGCAGCGGGAGGGACCGCTCCCTACCTGATGGTCTATTCCAGTGACTCGTCACTGGAGCTGAGCAAGAATCTGGAGGACGCGCAGCTCCAGCAGCAGACGATCGCCAGTATTGTCGATTTGGCCACGCAGAAGGGCTTCAAGGGCATTGGACTGGATCTGGAAGGGCTGGGACTGACGGGGGATAAGGCGCTGGTGCAGAGCCAATATAACGCTTTTGTCAAAAATCTCTCTACAGCCGCCCGCGCCGCCAGCCTCAAGCTGACCGTCATTCTGCATCCGCTGAACAGCTCTTACAAGGGGTATGATTACAAGACGCTAGGGACACTTGCCGACGATTTGGTTATCATGGCTTACGCCTATGAAGGGGAGACCGGGCCGGAGCCGATGAATAAGGTCGATGAGAGCATCCGGCTGGCGCTTGATCAGGTCAGCAAGGACAAGCTGATTCTCGGGATATCGGTCTACAGTGAGAACGAAGCCTCCGTCAATGCCAAGATCGGCCTGGCTAAGCGGTACGGCCTTAAGGGGATTGCGATCTGGCGTCTGGGGATCATCGGCCAGCCGGTGCTGAACCGGATGGGAGAAGCTGTCGAGCTATAGCAGGTACATCTATCTTAATGAAGACTGCTGTATGGTGAGCCTATAACCGTGCAGCAGTCTTTTTGCAAAGATCAAATATCAAATGTCACATTAACCTCGCGGGCAAACCTGTATAATTCTATAGTTGACCTTAGAACAGATGGATTGAACAACCAAGGAGGACTATAGAAGATGAGCACGAAATATAAAGCGTTGGAACTGGATAAGCCGATGACTTACGAGCTGGAAGGGCTGGAAGTCGGCGTGACCTCGAACTGCAATTTCCGCTGTGATTACTGCTGCGCTTACAATAGAAATGACGGCCAGACCCTTGACGGTAAGGAGGTCATCCGCATTCTGGAGGAGCTGCCTAATCTGAAGCGTGTCCGGCTCTCGGGCGGCGAGGTTACGCTGAAATTCCAGGATTGTGTGGAGATTGTGGCGTACTGCTCTTCGCGCGGCATTCAGACCCAGCTCAACTCGAACGGCAGTCTGCTGAATGAGGAGCGGATCGGGCAGCTGGTGGACGCAGGTCTGACGACGATTCATATTTCTTTTAATTTCACCACGGCTGAAGGCTTCTCGCGGTATTATAATATTCATCCGAGTGTCTATCACAAAATCAGAGAGAACATCACTATGTTCGCCAAAACCAATGTCAATGTGGTGCTGGAGACACTTCTGTTCAATGAGACGCAGGATCATATGCAGGAGATCAGCGAGCATGTCTATTCGATGGGCGTAAGAACGCATGAAATTCAGAATAGTATTATCATGGGACATACCGGCTGGAAAGCGATTGCCGCCCGCGAGCAGTTGAAGAATGCCGTCAATGAGCTGATTGCGCGGAAGCCGGAGGATACCACTCTCTACTTCACTTGTATGGACCGGTTCATGGAGGCGATGGGCTTCGAGGAGCAGCCGGGCGTTTACTTCCCGCATTGTATCGAAGGGATGAAGCAGCTTCATCTGCACGGCAACGGCGACATTCTGATCTCCGAGCTGTGCCATCCGGTCATTATCGGCAATATTTATAACGGAACGTCACTTAAGGACTTGTACAGCAATATGCCGGCACCGTTGTCGGACTATCTGGAGAAACGGCCTTGCCCGGCGCTGGACGCCTTGTTCCCGCAAGGGGTATAGTTCCCTTACCGGACCTTGCAGCAGAGACAGTCAGTGCAGCAGAGTATAATGGCATAGTTCACACAGGGGGTTGAAATACATGCTTGGTGCAGTAAGACGCGGATTAGTATCTTCCAATACAGTGCTGGAGCGGATCATGCCGCTGCTTACACCCGCAGCCATCGTGGTTGGCGTACTGAATGAGGCGTCGCTGCTTCCGTTAACGTGGCTGGTGCCCTGGATCTTCGCCGGGATGACGCTGATCGGCAGCCTGAAGTCAAGCTTCCGGGATCTGTTCACCGTGCTTGCCAGGCCGCAGAAGCTGCTCATCCTGCTCATTATTCTGCATATCGTCATGCCGTTGATCGGCTGGCTGGCAGCGATGCTGTTTTTTCCAGGCGATCCTTATACGGTTACCGGTTATGTGCTGCTCTTCGCCATTCCGACCGGAGTGGTCAGTGTAGTCTGGGTATCGATGCATGGCGGGAATATCGCCCTGACTCTGGCGCTGATCCTGATCGATACGCTGCTGTCGCCATTGATTGTACCAGCTACGCTGTATCTCCTGATGGGGGCAAGCGTGCAGATGGACGCCGGCGAGATGATGCGGGGCCTGCTCTGGATGGTCGTCCTGCCTTCCGTAGCAGGGATGCTGCTGAATCAATTCACTAAAGGCAAGATCAGCACTGTCTGCGGGCCTCCGCTGGCCCCGTTTGTCAAGGTGGGCTTGTTCACCGTGGTCTCCATTAATGGGGCCAGCATTGCCCGGTATCTGAAGCATCCGGACGGCCAGCTTGCTCTGATCATTGCTGTAACCTTCGTTACTGTTGCCCTCGGCTATGTTATTGGAGCCGTAGTCTCGCGCCGCCTGCACTATGATCATGCGAATGCTGTAGCCGTTCAGTTCAACTCCGGTATGCGCAATCTCAGTGCGGGAGCGGTGCTGGCGGTGCGGTATTTTCCGCCGGCAGTGGCCCTGCCTGTAATCTCCGGGATGCTGTTCCAGCAGATTCTGGCTGCCTGCTCCGGCATGTTCCTCCGCAGCAGGGCCAGACGCCTGCAGCAGGCCCGTTCGGCAGCAGTGCTGCCGGGTGCCTCAGCTTCGCCGGACAGCCTGGGCATGTAGTAGAATACCAACTTCATAGGCGGAATGCGAACCCGCTTTTCCTTACTTATCCGCTGAGTGCGGTTGTTAAGGAGGGCGGTTTTTTTACTATGTAAGAAAATAGATATATTATGTTATCATTCGACAAAAATCGATATTTTTTCTGAAAATACAACATTCCATTATTCATTACGTTCGAGGAAAATCCGATAATTATTGTAATAAAGTTAGCATTTTGGCTGATTAGAAGCTATATAAGCAGCACTCAAGAAATAAACGAAAAGCAAAAAGAAGCGGAGGGGAAATTTGGAACTGTAGGAGCGATAGCGTCCGCCTTTGTCAACGGATTTCAACCGCGAACAGCGGATAAATTGAAGAAATCTGTTGACAACAGCGGCCGGAAGTCCAAATGTTCACCGCAGTGACGACCTAGCTTCGAGTTAAAACAAGGTGCTTTTTATAAGTGGATAAGAAAAGGGCGGAAGGAAGTAGAAGAAGATGAAGATTCGTATGAAGCTATCGGTTATGATGATTGTCGTTACACTGATTTCTACAGCATTAATGGGGATTTTTACGTACACCAAATCCACAGGCACCATCATGAACCTGACCGAATCTTCCATGGCGCAGGTAGGCACGGATAAGGCACAGACCATCGGCGCAATGATCGACAAGGAGAAGCGGAACATACAGCTGGTTGCGGGGGAGAGTGAGATCACCGAGCTGCTGCTTCAGGCTGCAAATGGTGGCTCAGTGGAGGAAGCGCTACGTGACCAGATCAATGTCAAGCTTCAGGGCCAGGTGAAGGATGCGGGCAACCTGGAACATATGTTTGTAGTTGATCTGAAGGGAACGGCGGTGGCGGATAGCGATACCAAGCTGGTAGGCGCCAATTTCAGCGATAGAAATTATACGAAGAATGTGCTGAAGTCCGGCCAGCCTGCCATCAGTGACACCCTGAAATCCAAGTCTACAGGGGCATTTGTGCTGGTTTTTGCCCATCCGGTGATGAGCGGGGGCAAGATGATCGGGTTCGTCGGCTCGGCCGTGAATGCGAACAGTCTGATCACATATCTGGCGGATGCCAAGGTGACGGGTGCCCCTTCGTCGTATGCCTACCTGGTGGATGAAACGGGGAATATTCTGTACCATCCCGACGAGAAGAAGATTGGTTCGGTCGTAGAGAACGTATCCATCAAAGCTGTCGTCGAGCGGGTGAAGGCGGGGGAGAGCGTTGCCGATGGCATTGTGGAATATACCTTCAACGGGGCCAAGAAAAAAGCGGCCTACACCGTGCTCCCCGAGACGAAGTGGACCCTGGTGCTGACCGGAGATGTGGAAGAGGTGCTACAGCCGGTTAGCGAAATGACGAACTTCATTATGCTGCTCGGCCTGGGAAGCCTGCTGCTCACTCTGCTGATCGGGACTACGGTGGCTACCCGGATCTCCTCGCCGATCATCAAGCTCACGGAGCTGGTGAACCGCACGGCAGAGCTGGATCTCAAATATGATAACCAATATGAATATTTGACTAAAAATAAAGATGAGACAGGAACCATCGCCAAGGCTATGTTCCGTACCCGTGCGGCGCTGCGTGAGATGGCGGGCAGTCTGATTGCGATCTCCACCAAGGTACTGGACAATGCCGAGACGCTGGAGAAGCTGTCGAACGAGGTCAGAGAGAATGCGCATGACAATTCAGCCACGACAGAGGAGCTGTCCGCAGGGATGGAGGAGACGGCGGCTTCTACCGAAGAGATGACGGCGGCTATTCACGAGACCCTGAGCAATGTCAGAATGATCAGTGCTAAGGTAAAAGAAGGCGCGGATGTATCGGGCCAGATTACGCAGCGGGCCCTGGAGCTTCAGCATGATGCAGTGACATCCACCGAGAATGCGAAGCAGATCTACAGCTCGGTCCGCAGCGAGATGCAGCAGGCGATCGAGCAATCGGGAGCGATCAGCGAGATCAACGTATTGGCTGATACGATTCTCTCTATTACCAGCCAGACCAATCTTCTGGCCCTGAATGCAGCGATTGAAGCTGCACGGGCGGGTGAAGCGGGCCGGGGCTTTGCTGTGGTGGCCGGTGAAATCCGCAAGCTGGCGGAGAAGTCCTCCGAGACGGCTTCAGGCATTCAGGAGGTTGTCAAAAATGTATATGCCTCTGTGGAGCAGATGACCCGGCATTCCGAGGCGGTGCTGACCTTCATTGACCGCAATGTGCTGGGCGATTATGAGCGCCTGACCGAGGTCAGCCAGCAGTACAACGATGATGCTGCTACGATTAATGAGCTGATGAATCAGTTCGAGACGGCAGCCGATCACCTGAACGAGACCGTCTCCAGTATCGCCGTCGCTGTCAATGAAGTAGCGGCTACCGTGAACGAGGGAGCGGTCGGAGTGCAGGATATCGCCGAGAAGACGGCGGAGATTGTGGAGAAGACCCTTCATGAAGCCGCCATGGCCGATGAGAATACGCAGAGCGCCAAAGAGATGCAGCAGCTGGTAGAGAAATTCAAAATCTAGGCCGGTTTCAGCAGATCTTTACCTGCCCTTCATCTTATTTTAAGCTTAGGGGGGTATAGTACTTACATACCCCCCTTTAATATAACTTTTGGCCCCGCCGGACGCTGGCGGGGTCCCTTTTTTATTCCAGCTGTTTAAAAGCGGCTTGCCGTCTCCAGCATAGCGGCCATTTCTGTATAGCCCTGCGACTGGGCATGCGCCAGCGGTGTGACACCCTCGCGGTCGGCGATGGCTGGATCGGCTCCGTGCGTCAGCAGCAGCTTGACGATTGTCTGATGCCGCTCCCCGCCGTCGCCGAGGATGACGGCCTCCAGCAGAGCGGTCCACCCCAGATTGTTGATATGGTCGATGTCGACATCCGAATGCTCCAGCAGATACTTGACGACCTCGACATGCCCTCGATCTGCGGCGGGGATCAGCGCAGTCCCGCCATAGCGGTTGGTCAGCGTCGTATCCGCTCCCGCCTCAACCGCCATTTTCACAATGTTCAGATATCCGGATGCTCCGGCATATAGCAGCACATTATTAAGCATACTGTCGCGAATGTTGATATCGGCACCTTGGGCAATAAGCGCCTCGACCGTCCCGGCATGGTTGCCATAGGCCGCGGCGACCACCGCCGTTCGGCCGCTTTCGTCCTGCGCCTGAATATCCGCTCCGGCCTCCAGCAGCCGCAACACCTCAGCGGTATCCCCGCGCTCCGCCGCTGCGATTAATTGTTTATTCATGATTATGACCTCATCTCCCCTGCCGCCTCATCTAGGATACTAAGAATGGCAATTGGTTCTACCTTATTTATTGGTATTATGGACAAATCTATGATGAAATGTCAAAGTCACGAGTAAACAGCATTTGCGCAAAAGCCGTGGCGTCCGGTATGCTATATGTAAGTAATATACTGGGAGGAGGAAACTTCATGAGCAGATTAATGCTCAGCTCTGCGCAGAGTCTACGGACCCACACACAGCGGTTAATGTGCAGAGCGGATAGCAATACTCCGCTGTAACGATTCACCAGTTCCTCTGTGAACACCTGTCCGATAGACTCTGCTGCCTTGATAAGTTGAAACAACTTAAAAGGAGCGGAGCAAGTAATGAAATATGTAAATGCAGATGTGGTATTGCCGCAGCAGCTGCTGCAGGAGATTCAGAAATACATGCAGGGCGGGATGCTGTATATCCCGAAGCCTGAGGGACAGCACAAGCGGTGGGGTGAGAATTCAGGCGGCAGATCCTACTTAAGCGCCCGGAACCAGTCCATTCGTGAGCATTATGCCAGCGGATTGAGCGTAACTGAGCTGGCGGAGCAATTCTGCCTGTCAGCCGACAGCATCAAGAAGATTGTGTATGGAAGCAAGCAGAGAAAGTAGAGGTCTAAGGCCGCGTGACGCAGCTATTTCTGCTTGTGAGATTCAGCCACGAGCTGGCTTCGATTGCACTATATACACTAGATTCCTTCAAAACCTCCCGAAAAATAGCATCTGCTGCACTCTGTACAGTAGAATTTTGCGCAGGCGGCCTTTTGGAGTATATATGCAGAAATCTAGTGTATGAAATACAGCAGAATGAGTTATTGGACCCATTCAATCATAATCTATTGCAGAAAATACAATCGCAGCGTCCACAATCGTCCACACAAGCTGATCTCCTCAAGATGATTCACCCTGAACAGTAGGGCTGTCCCAAGAAGTCGCGTTATGACTCTTGGAGCAGCCTCTTTGTTTTGTGCAAAAGTCAGGTTATACCTGTCTATTATCTATGTCCGCTGCCTCCGCCAACCCTATAATGAATGCAGACATCCATATGAGGGGGCAGGAAGATGAAATTAGAAACAGCAGCAAGGGATATAGTACTGCGGGCGCTTAAGGCATATGAGTTGGATTGGACAAAAGTTGAATATATTAAGCAGTCCGACAGTATCACGTTCAAGGTAGAGACGGAAACTGCGGGCAAGCTGCTGCTGCGGATACATGGCGAACGGTGCAACCGGTCTGAAATTCTGTCGGAGCTGGAATGGCTCAGCCATCTCAGTCAGAAAGCGAAGCTGGTTGTCCCCGTGGGGCTGCCCAATTCAAGCGGCAGATATATCCTTGAGGCTGGCAATGAAGCTGGCAATGAACCTTACGGTGGAGCGCAGGAGCTCAACTATATTACCCTGATGCGCTGGGTCGAAGGTGAACATGCATCGGGCAATCTGACAGATGAGCAGCTCCACGCTGTAGGCGTGATGCTGGCCAGGATGCATGAAGCGGGCGAACAGTTTGTACCATCCGCTGAGTTCACCCGACCGGCTTGGGGAGCGGAGAGCTTCCGCAAGGAATGGGATAAGCTGGAGAAGCATCTTTCGGCTCTGGTCCTAGAAGCGGGGTGGAAGCTCTATCAGGCTGCCGCCGCCAGAATCCCGGGTGAACTCGAGGCCATGACGCCAGACCCCGGCAGCTATGGCCTGATCCATGGTGACCTGCACTTTGGGAATGTGGTGTTCGCTGACGGCCAGCCCCGGGCGATTGATTTCGGCCTCTGCGGCTACGGCTTCTACCTGTATGATCTGGCCGCCGCTCTGCTGGAGCTGTCCACGGAGCAACGCAGGAGCCTAATTCGAGGCTACAGCAGTGTCCGTGCGCTGGAGCCGGATTATGAACGGAAGCTGGAATGCTTCTTTGTCAAGATCATGATCGGAAACTATAGCCACCACATCTCTAATCCCGATGAACTGCCCAGCTTGCGCGAAGAACAGCCGTATGCGCTGGCCTATCTAAAGGAATATTTGGCGGACTCCCGCTTTTTGTTCAAGAGAATCGAACCTGTGCAAGTAGAATGAAGCTGTGCAATCTGTAAATATGTCCACTGAACCTAGTCTGAGGACATTTATTACCCTCCCCTGCGGCGGTAACATAAAGACATCAAAGAGCAGTCAGCTTTGAATCACCGGTCAAAGGGGAGTATACAGATGAAGCGATCTATGCAAAAGGGAGCATCACTATTACTGATGGTTATGATGCTGGCACTGGTTGTAACCGCTTGCGGCGGTAACAATGCGAAGAATAAAGGCGCGAACGGCGGAGAGGCCACACAGGGGGCGGACAGCGGCAGCGGTAAAAAGACAGAGCTTCTGTTCTGGTCACCCTTCTCCGGCTCGGATGGCCCGTTCATGAAGAAAATTGTTGATAAATACAACAGCTCCCAGGATCAATACAAAGTGAATTTCGTGATCCAGCCGAATGGCGAATATTACAAACAGCTTGATGTAGCGCTCAGTACCGGCAAGGAACAGCCGGACCTGATGATTATGCATGTCGATCAGGTGCCGACGTACCAGAGCAAGGAGCAACTGCAGCCTGTGGATGAGCTGGCGGCCGCGGCCGGGATCAACCCGGCTGATTTTGCCGAAGCTCCGGTGAAATATGCCACGATCGACAACAAGCTGTATACGATCCCGCTGGACATTCATCCGGTCGTTATGTATTACAACAAGGATCTGTTCGAGAAGGCGGGCATCACTGCGCCTCCAGCGAACCGTGCCGAATTCGACGCCGCTGTACTGAAGCTGACGGACAAATCCAAGGGGGTCTATGGATACGTGGTGCCGACCCTCTGGCCGCAGCAGTTCATCTTCCCGTCCCTCGTCTGGCAGAATGGCGGGGAACTCTGGAACGGAACGGATGTAGCCTACAATTCACCTGAAGCGGTTGAAATGGTACAGTGGCTGCGCGATATGGTAGACAAGGGGGTCTCCCCGGCCAATGTTCAGCAGGATGGTGAGAATACCCTGTTCCTGCAGGGCAAGAACGCCATCCAGTTCAACGGGCCGTGGATGAAATCCCAGTTCGATGAAGCCGGGCTGAATTATGGCGTCGCTGTCATGCCGCAGATCGGCAAGGTGAAGCAGGCTATTTATGCAGGCTCGCATGGCTTCGTCGTTCCCAAGGCCGTGACAGACAGCATGAAGCTGGCCGGTATCGGCGATTTCCTGAAATATGTCTCCGGCAACTCACTGGACTGGGCGGAATCCGGGCAGGCGGTAGCTTCCAAGACCGTGATGGACAGCGCCGAATTCAAGGCGATGGAGTTCCAGAGTACGGTATCCCAGAGCTTCTCCTCCGTACAGTTCGCACCGAATGTGCTGAATTGGGGGACCATTATCGAGCCGGTATGGGGAGAGCTGAGCAGTGCCCTTCTTGGCAAAAAATCACCGCAGCAGGCGATGGATGATGCTGTAGCCAAATCCCGTCAGGCGATGAAATAGGGGTCCGTGGAGCGGATCATTCGGTTGGCATGGCGGGGAGCGGGAGCTTCCCGCTTTTCCTTATCCTAAGGAGGAATCACTTTGAAAACCCTGTGGACTTCACGTTTGACCTCATTTCTGTTCGTGCTGCCCTATCTGGCTGCCTTCGCGCTGTTTCTGCTCTTCCCGATTCTGTATGGCTTTATCATCAGTCTGCAGGACTTCGAGCTGCTGTCTGCCGCCCACCCCTTTGTGGGGCTGCGCAATTACATGACCATTTTCACCCCGGGGACCTATGAGAACAGTATTTTCTTCCGCGGGCTGTGGACCACCCTCCAGTTTGTCCTGTACTCTGTTCCGCTGCTGATCGTTACGGGACTGGGGATGGCGATGCTGGTTAATGCGCTGCCGGCGAAGCTCCGGGGTCTGTTCCGGACCTTCTATTTCCTGCCCTACGCGCTGTCAGCTTCCGTGATGGCTGTCATCTGGCTGATGATGTTCGATACGAACGCCGGGTTCATTAACAGTCTGCTGCAAAAGCTGGGCTTAACCGGCATCCCCTGGCTGACCGCTACGCCATGGGCATGGATTGCGCTGGTGCTTACGACACTCTGGTGGACGATCGGCTTCAATATGATTATTTTTGTGAATGCGCTCAATGAGGTGCCGGAGGATTATTATGAGGCGGCTTCCATGGACGGGGCGAATGCCTGGATGCGGTTCGTGTCGATTACTTTGCCTTCGATCCGGCCGGTTATGCTGTTCGTGATGATCACCTCAACCATTGCCTCCTTCAATATTTACGCCCAGCCGTTCCTGCTGACGCGCGGGGGGCCGGGAGATACCACCCGGGTGCTGCTGATCAATGTGCTGGACCAGGCGTTCGTGCGCAAGGATATCGGTTCGGCTTCGGCGATGGCGATTCTGATGGCGCTGCTGATCATGCTGGTGTCTATCGTACAGTTCCGTCTTACGAACCGGAAGGAGAAGGTATAGATGGGAAAAGCCAAAAAAACAGGCCTGCTGCTGCTGGCCATCCTGATTGCGCTGTTCGTGCTGCTGCCGCTGGTCTGGATGCTGTCGACGGCGTTCAAAAATGATTTTGAAGCCCTCTCCGGGCGGATGAACTTCCTGCCGAAGAAACCGACGCTTGATAATTTCGTCCAGGGGCTGAGCGGGGAGCTGATGAATACCCCGATTCTGCGCTGGATTGTCAATTCCCTGTCGGTGGGGATTGCGGGCACAGCGATCGTACTGCTGATCGATTCCATGGCGGCGTTTGCCCTGGCCCGTCTGCCGGATCTGCCGCTGCGCCGCACGCTGCTGGCGATGTTCATTGCTTCGCTGATGATTCCAGGCGTACTGACCTTTCTGCCGATGTACATCGAATTCAATACACTCGGTCTGATCAACACGTATCAGGCGCTGATCCTCCCGGCTACCGCCGGGGCATTCGGGGTATTCCTGCTGTACCAGTTCTTTGTCTCCTTCCCGAAGGAGATCGAGGAAGCGGCCCGGATCGACGGGGTGAACAAATGGAATCTGTATCGGAGAATTCTGCTGCCTTCAGCGGTTTCGATCATGACGACACTGGGGATTTTCACCTTTATGGGGATTTATAATGATTTTGTCTGGCCGCTGTACGCGACCACCTCTCCGGAGATGCGGACGATCACCGCAGGGATTGCCATGATGGCCACCGGCAGCTATACCCAGAGCTATGGTAAATTAATGGCCATGACCACCATCGCGGCGCTGCCGGTGCTGATCCTGTTCATTGCCGGCCAGAAGTCGTTCGTTAGGGCGATTACCAGCTCGGGAGTGAAATAGCGGAAGACGGGGAGGGAAGCAGATGAGCATGAAACCTGATACACAGCAGAAGGCATGGGCAGGCAAAAATTCACGTACAATAATCTACTCCCTTGCGGCGCTTCTGTTCTTTATACTCGCAGGAGGTGCATACTTGTTGCTGAAGCCCAATAACGGCGTTAAGGATGAAGTCTACAAGGGGCATGGGGGAACATTCAAGAACACGCTGGCCGAGATCGATACGCCTGATCCGAGTGTGATCTACAAGGATGGATATTATTATATGACCTTCACCCATAACGGAACGGATATTATGGTGATGAAGTCGCTCACCCTGGATTTCCGCCAGGCGGAGCGGAAGGTCGTATGGTACCCGCCGGCGGAGACAGCCTATTCGGCGAATCTCTGGGCCCCCGAGCTGCAGTATATCCGGGGAAGCTGGTATATCTATTTTGCTGCAGATGACGGACAGAACGAGAACCACCGGATGTATGTGCTGCAAGCGGACAGCGGTGATCCGCTGGGCAGCTATACCTTCAAGGGCCAGGTCACTGACAGCAGTAATAAATGGGCGATCGACGGGCTGGCGATGGAGGTGGACGGGGAGCTGTATTTCGTCTGGTCCGGCTGGGAAGGGGAGGCAAACGCTGCGCAGAATACCTATATTGCTCCTATGAGTGACCCGCTGACGATCAGCGGACCGCGGGTGCTGCTGAGCGAGCCGCTGCTTCCCTGGGAGCAGGCCGGAGGCCCGCCTTATATTAATGAGGGCCAGTCCGTCCTTCATCATAACGGCCGTGTCTTCATTGTATATTCCGGTGCGGGAAGCTGGACTCCGTACTACAGCCTGGGGTTGCTTGCGCTGAAGCCGGGCGGCAACCCGCTGGAGGCGGCAGACTGGACCAAGGCGGAACAGCCGCTGCTGGCCATGGATGAAGCCGCCGGAGTCTACGGTCCGGGGCATAATTCATTCACGGTCTCGCCGGACGGAAGTGAGCAGTGGATCGTCTATCATGCCACGACAGGGGCGGAGGACGGCTGGAACAACCGCAAGGCACGGGCCCAGCCGGTTAGCTGGGATGCTGACGGCCTGCCGGTCTTCGGCAAGCCGCTTCCGCTGAGTGAGGCCATCCCGGTTCCTGCAGGCATGGGCGTGCTCCAGGCGGAAGCGGCCCTGCGCAGCGGGAACAAGCTGGAATTCCCGTCCCTGCCGTCCACGGTGGACAGCATGCTCCCGCTGCTGGTGCATTATGTGAATCCGGGAGGAGAACCGGCCGGGGCGGCAGTCTCGGTGAATGGCGGGCCGGCGGCGGTGCTTCCACTGCCGCCATCCGGTGAGGGCCAGACCGGCTATGCTTATCTGAGCCTGCCGTTCACAGCCGGGAAGAATACAGTAGCCATAGAGCTGCCCGAGGGTGCTGTGACGGAGGTGAAAGCGATTGAAATTCCGCGATATGAAGGCGAGGTCCAGGCTATGGAGGGGAACGCGGCGGCAGAGGATAATCCCTATGCCTCGGGCGGGGCAGCGGCTGTCTTAAGCGGCAGCGGAGCTGCGCTGAAGTTCAGCCATCTTCAGGTCCCGCACAGCGGAACCTATACGGTGCTGGTGGCGGTGATGAATGCTTCGCTGGACGCGAAGCTGGAGCTGGCGGTGAACGGAGGTGCGAAGACGGCCTATTCCCCCCTCCCGCAGGAACGCAATCAGCTTTCCCTCTGGCAGCTGGAGCTGAAATTACAGAGGGGGGCGAACGAGATCATGCTTTTTGACAGACAAGGCAGCTTCAGTATAGATTATATGGATATATGGCAGAAGAGTGAATGAGCCGGCAGATTCATAGACGGGAAGCAAGACGGGGGCTTACTCATATGAGAGATACGAGCTGCAAGACCGGATACAGACGGAATAAACTGATTACGCTTTCAATTATGCTGATTGCCCTGCTGTTGCTGGGAGGGTGCAGCGCAGAGAGGGAGGAGCCGCCGCAGGCACCTGTTGTCCAGCCGGTGATTCTCGAATACTGGACCCCGTTCAGCGGGGGAGACAATATCTTCATGACCGGGCTGGTGGAGCAGTTCAACAAGGAACATCAGGATATCCGGGTCGATCAGATCAACTCCCGGCTGGATGATTACTATTCCCGGCTGCGGACAGCCATTCTGTCCGGCAATGCGCCGGATCTGGCCATTATTCATGCGACCAATCTCCCGCAGTTCGTGCAGAACGGTTATATAGAGCCTCTTGACGGATTGGCTGCGGAGACGGGCCTGGACTGGAATCAGTTCAGCACCAAAATTGCCGAATCCACCGTCTACGGAGGTGCACATTACGCGGTACCTCTGGATACGCATACCCTGGTGCTCTACTATAATAAGAAATATTTAAGAGCGGCCGGGCTGCTGGATGCAGCGGATAAACCGGTGATCGGCCGGGGAGAGCAGGGCTTTACCGCTTTTCTGCACAAGCTGAAGCAATCCGTTCCGCCCGGTGTCGCACCGCTGGCTCTGCCCAGCACACGGATTGATTCCGTGTGGCTATGGTGGAGCCTGTACAATCAGATCGAGGGTGGTGGTGTCTTTTACAATCCGGACGGCACACAGGCGGTCTTCAATAACAAGGCATCGCTGCAGGCACTGGAGTTCGTCAACAGTCTGTACCAGCGGGAGCTGATTCCGCCGGGGATCAATGATGCCTTCAAGCTGTTCTATGACGGGGAGGCGGCGGTGCTGATTACCGGGGTATGGGGTACGGGCGCTTTTGAGAAGGCTGAGAAGCTGGAGCTAGGGGTTGTGCCGGTTCCGGTCATTTATGATCATCCGGCCGTCTGGGGAGATTCGCATACGCTGGCGATTCCGGCCCAAAGTGAGATGAGTACGGAGAAACGGAAGGCGGCGATGGCTTTTGCCCGTTGGGCCGTTGAGCACGGGGTGATGTGGGCGGAGGCGGGCCATGTCCCGAGCTCCCGGAAGGTCGTGGAGAGCGGGGCGTATTCTGCGCTGAAATTCCGCAGTGACTATGCGAATACCGCCAACTCCGTAGTCTATTGGCCGCGGAATATGAAGCAGTGGAGTATTAATGAAGAGATCATCCGGCAGTTTGAGCGGATGATCTACAAGGAGCAAAGTCCGGCGCAGGCTCTGCAGCAGGCGGTGGACAGCATCAACCTTCAACTGAAGAAATGACTGTAAGGGAGCAAGGGGGAATGCGGTTGAAATCCTTTCGCGGCTGGTTCAGGAACCTGGCGCTTGCGCGCAAGCTTATTCTTATCAATGTCGTGTTCATTGTGCTTCCGCTGGGACTGATGGGCTATTTCGCCTTTGCCCGTTTCACCGAAACGACCGAGCGCAAGGTAGGCGATTACCAGCTCCAGACACTGAAGCAGCTTACCCTGAATATCGATACCTATATGAATGAGCTGAACCGGCTGACCGTGATGCCCTATCAATATCCCAAGGTGACCGATTATCTGGCTACGAAGCGTGCCCCCGGCGAACCCCTGACGCTGGATGAGATCAGCGGACTCAACAGCTTCGTCACCCAGGTGTTTCTGAACGGCCGGGTCGATATTCTGGGCGTATCCCTGTATGGTACGGGCGGAGCTTCCTATGTGGTCATGCCGGAGAGCCAGTATGTCACGACTTACAAGCTGGATGAGAATGTAAGCTGGCTGAATAAGTTCAAGGGGCATTATGGACAGCCAGTCTATGTGGCCACGCATGATTTAAGGTCCAGCGGCGGAAATGTATATCAGGCCTTCTCCATCGTAAGGGAGCTGCGCAGCTTCGATGACGGAGCCACGCTCGGGTACATTGTCATTGATGTGGACCCCAAGTTCATCCGTGAGATTCTGTCGAAGGTAACGCTGGACCCCCAGGAGCTGCTGTACATTACGGATGATTCCGGCAACCTGGTTACCGGCAAGGATCACGGAATTCCGCAGGGAGTAGCTGATGGTTCCTTCGGCAGAACGGGCGAAGGGGTCAGCCATGTGAAGTCCGGGGGCGAAGGGCTGCTGGTCGCGCATGTCACCTCAGAGGTGACTGGCTGGACGACCGTGGGCGTTGTGCCGGTGTCCGGTCTGATGAAGGATACCGAGGTGCTGCGCACGTATCTTATTCTCATTGGCGTGATCTGTGTAGGCCTAGCCTTGCTGCTGTATGTGTTCATCGCCTACCGGATCACCCAGCCGCTGCGCAAGCTGAGCCGGCTGATGCGCAGTGTTGAGCGCGGCGATCTGAGTCAGGCTTTTCCGGTGAGCGGGACGGATGAGGTGGGGCTGCTGGGCCATTCGTTTAACGGCATGATTGCCAAGCTCAGCGAGCTGGGTTATCTGCTCTATGAGACGGAAATCCGCGAGAAGGATGCGCAGATTGCCGCGCTGCAGAGCAAGATCAATCCGCATTTTCTGTACAATACACTGGGCTCAATCAGTATGTATGCCGAGCTTGAGGGCAGCCCGGAGATTATAACCATGTCTAACAACCTGAGTAAGCTGCTGCGTTACAGTCTGAGCGGGCGCAAGGAGCATGTGACGCTGCAGGATGAGTTGGACCATGTAAGCGGCTATATGGCCATCCAGCAGATGCGCTATGAGGAACGGATTCAATTCACGATGAATATTGAGCCCTCCCTGCTGGACTGCGAGGTCATTCCGCTGATGATCCAGCCGCTGGTCGAGAATGCCATTAATCATGCGCTGGACCAGGGGGTGGGCAGGGGCGTGATTACATTGACCGCAGGCAGCAGCAATCAGGTGCTTACAATTACGGTCGAGGATGACGGCATCGGCATGAATGCGGAGGCGCTGGAGGCGCTCCGGCAGCATCTGCGGAATACGGAGGAGCTCGGGGGGCGCTCCGGCAACGGGCTGCTGAATGTCCACCGCCGGATCGTGCTGCATTACGGGGAGGAATACGGCCTCTCACTGGAGAGTATGCCGTATCAGGGCTTCAAGGCCGTGCTGAAGCTGCCGGTCATTCATCATCAGGGCAGAGCAAGGGAGGATGACGGGGTTGCCTAGAATATTGATTGTGGACGATGAATCGGTCTTCCGCAAAGGACTGCGCAAAATGATCACCAGCCTGGATAGCAACTGGGAGGTGGTTGGTGAAGCCAGCGACGGCTATGATGCACTCGACAAGCTGGCCGAGCTGTCTCCGGAGGTGCTGCTCACCGATATCCGCATGCCGCGGATGGACGGTATCCAGCTGCAGCAATTGGCTGCGGGACGCTTCAAGGATCTGATGACCATCGTGGTCAGCGGTTATGATGAATTCTCTTATGTGCAGCAGTCCATGCGCCAGGGGGCGAAGGACTATCTGATGAAGCCGGTGGAACGCCAGGAGCTGGGCCGTGTGCTGGAGCGGCTGGGGCAGGAGCTGGCCGAGCGTCACACGCAGTCTGCGCGAAGCGATCAGCCGTGGCAGGCGCAGCCTGTGCTGAAACGGCATGTGGCCGGTCATCTGGCGGACAGTCTGCTGAAAGGCAAGACAGCGGACAGCGACTTGCGGCTGCTGCGTGAGCTGGGCTTCGCCTTCGGTCATCCCTATTTCATCTGCATGGTCATCAAGCTGGATAAGCATTCCGTGGAGAAGGAGCGTTATCAGCGGGGAGATGCATCGTTGTTCCTCCTGTATATCCAGCAGGTCGTCCAGGAGATGATCGATCGTCAGGCCGTAGGGATAAGCTTCGTGCAGTCGGATACCGAGGTGGTTGCCCTGCTGAATACAGCAGACCCGCAGCATTCCCTGTCAGCGCCGGGAGCACTGGGGGACCTGATCCGCAGGCAGATCCGTTCCTTGTCCAATCTGACGGTGACGATCGGGGTCAGCAATCCGGCAGAAGGGCTGCCGGGAATCCCCAGAGCCTACAACGAGGCCGGAATTGCCCTCCTGTATCGGTTGATTGAAGGCGGTGACAAGCTGCTGGATTATGCCAAAATGAAGCAGCGCCCCAACGAAGGCAGCGGCCCCCTGAAGTGGTCCTGGGAGATCCTGGAGAAGTCGATTACCGGCGGAAGAGAGGCCGGCATCGGCCCTATTGTGGAGCAAATGATCGAGGAGCTGTGCAGCACGGCCGAATCACCCGAGAGCATTCACCAGCAAATCTGCAAGCTGCTGCTGTATTATTATGAATTGTCGGAGGAGCTTGGGGTTACCGAATCATGGCTGGGCTCGAAGGATATCCGCACCATCCTGTTCGAGGTGTGCAGCCTCTCTTCACGGCAGGAGCTTGCCGAGCAATGCCGTGGGCTGCTGCTCACCCTGACCGGCTGCATTGCCGAATCCAGAGAGATGAAGGATATCGATCCGGTCACTGTGGCCCAGCGCTACATTTCGCAGCATTATCATCATCCGCTGAGTCTCAAGGAGGTAGCGGATAAAGTATATTTGAACCCGGTGTATTTCAGCAATCTGTTCAAGCAGAAGACCGGCGTCACCTTTAGCGAATTTGTCACGCATATCCGCATGGAGGAGGCCCGCCGGAAGCTGGCCTTCACCGGGGAGAAGATCAGCAGAATCGCTGAGGAGACGGGCTTCGGCAACGTGCGTCACTTCAACCGTGTGTTCAAGAATTACAGCGGTCTATCGCCCAAAGCGTACAGGGACAGCTCGCGGAGGGTACAGACTGCTTCTATGGATGGCCTGAAGTGGCCAGCTGACGGACGTAGAGCAGGAGATTAAGGGCCTGCCGGCCTGCGACTGCACAGCGGAGCGCCGCTTGCGCTGATCCGCGCGATTGTGGAGCTAATGAAAATGGTGCATAAATTGCAACAATGTGTGTTAACCTGGGGCCTAGCTGATAGAAATCCTGCACAAATTACAACAATGTGCGCTCAGCAGAGGCTAATTTGAGGGGAATCCTGCAATAAATGCAACAATCCGCGTTATCTCGAGCCGAACTGACGGGAATCCTGCAATTAATACAACAATCAGCTATCGGCATCCGTAATCTGAAACTGGCGAGGGAGCATGCATAACCACACTCGCCTGTCCGGTGAGAAGCCGGGCCTGGAGCCAGTGTGTTAGCCCGGGGCTGTCTCATCCAGAATCACAACGCAATCGAACGAACAGCCTCCGCCGCTGTAACCAGCTGCTCGCTCCCCAGCTCCATATCCTTCAGCCGCAGCTTCTGCTCAGCGGCTTCGCTCTCTCCGACCATAATCACATAGCGGATGCCCTTGGCGCTGGCTGTGGCCAGCGTTTTTTTGAGCTTGCGCATGCCGGTGTCCACCGTGACCCGGATGCCTGCCGAACGCAGCGCAGCAGCAGCAACCAGCGCCTGCGGCATATACCCGCCGATCGGAACGATCAGAACGCCGGAACGCTCCGCCGCTGCCTGCTCCCGGCGTTCGCCCAGCAGGGCCATGATCGACTCCATGCCGAAGGAGATCCCCACGGTAGGGTATTCGATATCATCACGCCCCACGAGCTTGCCGATGATCGCGTCATATCTGCCCCCGCCGCCCAGGCTTGAGGGATAGCTGCCTGAAGCATCGAAGATTTCATAGACTGTCCCCGTGTAGAATGACAGCCCGCGTGACAGAAATGGATCGAAGACGCACATGTCCGCAAGTCCAACCGCATCAATCAGCTGCTGCAAGGCCTGCACTTCGAGCGTCCCCGGCAGCCCTTCAAGCTTATACCGCTCCACCAGTTCCTTGAATCCCGGGTTCTTCAGCTCCAGGAGCTCTGAGATCAGTGTAACCGTCTGAGCGGTTAGCTGCTTGTCCGTCAGCTCTGCCAACACCCCGCCGCTGCCGATCTTAGCCAGCTTGTCGAGGGTCAGCATCACCGAGAGCTGTTCCTCTGCCGGAACCCCGACCGCCCCGAGAATCTCACCCAGGAAGCGGCGGTTGTTCCACTTCAGCACAACCGGAATCGCAAGGCGGCGGAACGCCTCTGCGGCGAGCTGCATCAGCTCCGCTTCCGCCTGCGGGCCGGCAATACCGACGACATCGGCGTCACATTGCAGGAATTCGCGCAGGCGGCCTTTTTTGACCGGACCATCCCGGAACACCTTCCCGATCTCATATCGCCGGTAGGGGAATTCAATGCCCGGATTTAAGGCAATCACCTTGGCAAAAGGGATCGTCAGATCGTAACGCAGCCCCAGCCTGCGCCCGCCCTGATCGGCCAGCTGGTACATTTCGCGCAGAATCTCATCGCCCCCGGCGTATTTGGAGGTCAGCAGCTCCAGCTCATTCAGCAGGGTTGTATCCATCGATTCGAAGCCGTACAGCTCGAACAACTCCTGCAGCGTAGTGCGCACCTTCTGACGGATGGCCTGTTCCCGGCCGAAGTAATCGTAAGTTCCTTTAATATTTTGCATACAGCACAGCTCCTTTAGATGTGAATTCCGGTAAAATAAAAAACGCGCCGGACCCCATGGTCCTGCGCGCTTATCTATGCCGCAGGGAGGTCGAACGCGAAATGCGTTAGCCCTCCCTGAATGAATTCAGGTGTGCTAACGCTGCTTGTGATGATGAAGCTGATTCGTTATGATGGACAAGCGGTTCATGCGAATCAATTCCCTTCCGGCTGGATTACAGCATATTATAGCGGATCAGGAGCAACCGCGCAAGACCTGCATTATTTTCCATAAAGGAGCAATCATAATGAATCATACAGAGCTGATTACAGCAGCAGAGAACTTCGCGAAGGAGCAACTCGGCCAGGATACCACCGGCCATGACTGGTTCCATACTAACCGGGTGCGGAATACTGCGGCGCTGATCGCAAGAATGGAAGGGGCGAGTGTGGTCATCTGCACGATCGCTGCCTTGCTGCATGATGTAGCAGACGAGAAGCTGAACCCCTCCAAGGAGGCGGGGCTGCTCAAAGTACAAACATGGCTCACCGCACATCTGCCGGATGAAGCTGCTTGCAGGCATATTATGGAGATCATCGGGACAATGTCCTTCAGCGGCGGCGGGGGCGAGCCCATGTCAACGCTGGAAGGGCAGGTGGTCCAGGATGCGGACCGTCTGGATGCGCTCGGGGCGATCGGCATCACGCGGACGATGGTTTTCTCCGGTGCGAAGGGCCGTCCGGTCTATGATCCGGAGATTCCCCCGCGTGACGAATCGCTGAAGAAGGAATACCGCGATTATTCCAAGGGTACGGCGGTCAATCATTTTTATGAGAAGCTGCTGAAGCTGAAGGACCTCATGAACACCCCGTACGGCAAGCAATTGGCGGAGGAGCGGCACCGGTTCATGCTGATTTTTCTGGAGCAATTCGATAAGGAATGGAATCAGGGGGCGGAGTAGGTGTTATAATGGAATAATGCGCAAGATGGATGGAACGCGGGCTGGCCCCGCCTGAACCGGAACAATCAGCATAGAAGAGGTAGAATATAATATGAGTGAAGAACAAGTACAGTTTAGTGATTATGGTCTGAATGAGGAGATTATCCGCGCGCTGGAGGTTCTGAAGTATGTGGACCCCACCGAGGTACAGCGGAAGGTCATTCCTGTGGCGCTGAAGGCGCAGGATCTGATCGTCAAGTCTCAGACCGGCAGCGGCAAAACCGCAGCCTTTGCCATCCCGCTCTGCGAGCTTGCCGATTGGGCGGAGAACAAACCCCAGGCGCTCGTGCTGACCCCTACCCGGGAGCTGGCCCAGCAGGTGAGAGAGGATATTACGAACATCGGGCGCTTCAAGCGGATCAAGGCGGTAGCCTTGTTCGGCAAGCAGCCTTTTGCCCCTCAGAAGCTGGAGCTGACCCAGAAGACGCATGTCGTTGTAGGCACGCCGGGCCGTGTATTCGACCATATTGAGCGCGGTACGCTGAACCTGAGCCGGATACAATATCTGGTGATTGACGAAGCGGACGAAATGCTCAGCATGGGCTTCATCGAGCAGATCGAGAAGATCATTAAGCAGCTGCCCAAGGAACGTGTAACGATGCTGTTCTCGGCGACACTGCCGGAAGTGATCAAGAATCTGTGCCGGAAGTATATGACGGACCCGGTGGATATTGAGATTGAAGCCAGCGGAATTACGACAGCATCGATTGAACATGCCTTGATTGAGGTTGTACAAGCTGCCAAGTTCGGACTGCTCAGCGACCTGCTGACGGTGGAGAACTCGGATAGCTGTATTATTTTTTGCCGGACCCAGGAGCAGGTGAATGCCCTCTTCCGCGGGATGGCCGACCTCGAATATCCGGTGGACAAGATTCACGGCGGTATGGAGCAGGACGAGCGGTTTGAGGTGATGAATGCTTTTAAGCGGGGCCAGTTCCGTTATCTGATCGCCACCGACGTTGCAGCCAGAGGGATTGATATCGAGAACATCACCCATGTTATTAACTACGATATTCCGCTGGAAAAAGAGAGCTACGTCCACCGCACCGGACGGACTGCCCGCGCAGGCAAAAGCGGCAAAGCGATCACCTTCGTGACGCCGAATGAACACAAATGGGTCAGAGAAATCGAAGGCTATATCGGCTTCAGCCTGCCGGAGATGAAGGCTCCTTCGGACGATGCCGTAGCCTACGCCAAACCGGCCTTCGATCTGAAGCTGGGCAAGCAGCAGGTCCGCAAAGCCGGCAAAACCGAGGTCATGAACCAGGACATCATGAAGCTCTATTTCAATGGCGGCAAGAAAAAGAAGCTCCGCGCGGTGGACTTCGTCGGCACCATTGCGAAGCTTGAGGGCATTTCGGCTGAGGACATCGGGATCATCACGATTCAGGATAACGTGACCTACGTCGATATTCTGAACGGTAAGGGATCACTCGTGCTCCAGGCGATGAAGGAGACTACCGTGAAGGGCAAGCTGCTGAAGTGCCATATCGCTAAAAAATAAAAGGATGCTGTCTCATTGGCGATCACGACATTGGGGCAGCTTTTTTTTGACATTATGACAGATTGTCTAAGGCTGAATTAGTGTGCGGATTTCTTTGTCTACAATTCGGGTGTCCCCGGGCGAAAAAAATACTTCGACTCCATCATCGGCAAGAGAAAAAGCGTAGGCAATCGGCTGATCGGTGTAGTAGACTACTTTATAGTATTCTGGATCTCCTTCCTTATTTTGAGGGGTATAGTTTTGTGTGTTTTTCCCGCTTTCCAGCAGGTGAATGAACCGTTTGGCTTCACTGTCGGATAAAGTCCTGTAAGGCTTCACATTCTCCAGACGAAATAATTCAATTCGTTCTATTTTGTCTTTATTTATGTCTTTATAAGATTGCCGTACGTTTTTAGTGAAATCATCCTCTACATAGATGCGGTAGCCCCCAATGCTTGCTTCATCCATAGCAGCAATGACTTCATTGGTCTTAAAGCCTTCAACACGGTATAACGGGGTTCCCTTTTCTAAAAAGGCAGCATCCCCATCCTTTATCCGGTAATCCGGATTAGTGACAACATCCGCGACTTTAAAATCCACTTTACCAACAATCTCAGTAGTGACCTGACTTGGATTCTTAATTACGCGGTCCCAAGATCCGGAGTATGAAACTCCATTTATCTTAACAAAATCTACCCAATCAATTTCAGAGCTTCCCTTTATCCGATCCCCTTTCGAGCAGCCGGACAAGAGTACAACAACCGTTAACACGATGAGCATTTTAATTCTCATAGCATGGCCCCGCTTTCTTCAGAATCATAATAGATTAAGGAAATCCAGTAATTGTATTCTTAGACGAAAATATTCATCGGAGGTTGCAGCAGCCAAGCCAGCCAACGCAAAAAAACTTGCGAAATACAGCCAATGGCTGCATCCCGCAAGGGTATTCATGTGCAATGTCTTAAATTAATGCTGTTCCACATCAGGAGTATGCCCCTAGGCATTGTACTGCGCCTGATACAGGCGGCTGTACGTGCCTCCGGCGTTCACCAGCTCCTCGTGGCGGCCTTCCTCGGAGATGCCGTCCTCGCTGACAACAACGATCCGGTCAGCGTTCTTGATCGTCGTCAGGCGGTGGGCAATGACCAGCGTGGTGCGGCCCACCGACAGGTCGGCCAGTGACTGCTGGATTGCTGCTTCTGTCTCGGTATCGAGCGCAGAGGTCGCTTCATCCAGGATCAGAATCGGCGGATTCTTCAGGAACATCCGCGCGATGGCCAGGCGCTGCTTCTGTCCGCCGGACAGCTTGACGCCGCGTTCGCCGATCACAGTGTCCATGCCATTCGGCAGGCTGTTAATCAGCTCCTCCAGGCGGGCCTGACGGGCAGCCTGCCAGATTTCCGGCAGCCCTGCATCAAGCTTGCCGTAGGCAATATTCTCACGGATCGTGCCGGAGAAGAGGAACACGTCCTGCTGTACGATCCCGATCTGCTTGCGCAGCGAGCTGAGCTTCATATCCCGGATGTCGATCCCGTCGATGGAGATCGCGCCGCCGGTCACATCGTAGAACCGGGGGAGCAGGCTGCAGATGGTTGTTTTCCCCGCACCGGAGGGTCCGACGAAGGCAATCGTCTCACCGGCGTTAACGCTCAGGCTAATATCCTCCAGCACCTTGCGGTCGTCTTCATAGCCGAAGCTGACATTGCTGAAGCTGATATCCCCGCGAAGCGGGCCAACCGCTACTGCATCCGGTTTGTCAGCGATATCCGGCTCGGTATCAATGACTTCCAGATAACGTTTGAAGCCGGCAATCCCCTTCGGATAACTCTCGATTACAGCATTAATCTTCTCAATCGGCCGGAAGAAGACGTTGGACAGCAGAATGAAAGCGACGAATTCCCCGATTTCCAGCTCTCCCTGAATGAAGAACCACGCCCCGCAGACCATCACTACAATAGTGATCAGACGGGTCATCATATAGCTGACCGACGAGCTTTTGGCCATCAGCTTGTACGCCATCAGCTTGGTCTCGCGGAACTTCTGGTTGTCCACAGCGAACAGCTCTTTCTCGAATTCTTCATTGGCAAAAGACTGGACCACGCGGATGCCGCCGACATTATCTTCAATCCGAGCATTGAAGTTTCCTACGTTGCCGAATAGACGGTGATAGGTTTCAGTCATGCTGCGTCCGAAGTGGATAATGACCCAGGCCATAATCGGCACGATGATGAAGGTGATCACGGCCAGCTGAAGATTGATATCGGCCATCAGCACAAATGCACCGACCAGCGTCATGACGGCAATGAACACATCCTCCGGCCCGTGATGCGCGACTTCCCCGATATCGTTCAGGTCATTGGTTATTCTGCCGAGCAGGTGACCTGTTTTATTGTTGTCGAAGAACCGGAAGCTGAGCTTCTGGATATGATCGAACATTTTTTTTCGCATATTGGTTTCAATATTAATGCCCAGCATATGCCCCCAGTAGGTAACCACGTAGTTCATTGCTGTATTGAGCGCATAGATCCCGAGCAGGGCAACGCAGGCAATCAGAATCAGCGGCCAATCCTGGCCCGGCAGCAGATCATCAATGAATTTATTGACAGCCACCGGAAAAGCAAGCTCCAGCAGACCGGCACCCACCGCACAGGTGAAATCAAGGATAAACAGCTTCTTGTAAGGACGGTAATAGGAGAAAAAACGACGCAGCATCTCTTGTTCACTCTTTTCTGTAATATGTTATGTATCTGGTTATTGAGATTGATTCTCAACTGAACCTATGTTTAGGATACTAAAGCGGGTTACACGTTTTGTCAACGGTGAGAACATTTAAATTAGAAATATACTGCGGAATTCATTGCCGTTTAACCCATACCGAAAAGCGGTTTTATACATATTTTAACAGTATACGGGCATAAAGGAGGAGTTAACATGAGCGAAAATATTGGGGGATACGGCGGAGTCTTCACTTCAACTGGAGCGATTCTGGTTCTATTCATCCTGCTCGTCATCATCACTAAATCCTTCTGTCTCTAATTCTGTTTCACTTGTTGCCCTGCCGCCGGCCCTGAGACCGGCGGTTTTCTTCTGCCTAGGAGGCTGCTCCATCAAGCGATATGGTATAATGAAATAATGCGCCTTGGTTGAAGGGCGTAATACATATAGCGGCTGTATTCCCTGACAAGCCCCGGGCTTGACGGGTGCTTTGCTGCGACCTGGAGGTACAACATGAAGCTCGGCCGTGAAAATAACAAGAGGACAAGCCCGGCCTTGTCCTCATCTGCTGCGGATATCCGCAGCAGATGGATGCTCGTCACCGGAATCATCTGTGTGGCCGCTGCCCTGCGCGCCCCGTTCACTTCCGTCGGACCTCTGCTGGAGATGATCCGGGATGACCTGGGGGTGTCGAATACTCTGGCGGGAGCGATTACGACTTTACCTTTACTGGCTTTTGCCCTGCTGTCACCGTTTGCGCCCCGGCTGGCCCGCAAGCTGGGATTGCCCAATATCCTGGTGCTGGCCATGCTCACGCTGTCCATGGGAATTCTGGTTCGTTCGGCTTCCGGCACGGTAACCTTCTTCGCAGGTACGGCGATGATCGGTCTGTCGATTGCCGTCTGTAATGTGCTGCTGCCGGGACTGATCAAGGGGAAATTTCCGCACCGCATCGGTCTGATGACCGGAATCTATACCGTGTCCATGAACATATGTGCAGCGGCTGCTTCGGGGCTGAGTGTTCCCTTGGCCACCCGTGCGGGGCTGGGGTGGAGAGGGACGCTGGCGCTCTGGTTCATGATTGCTGCACTGGCTACGATTTTCTGGATTCCGCAGCTGAAGAGTCTGGGGTCAGGGCAGGCAGGCACTGCATCCCCTTCAGCGGCAAGGGTCTGGCGCTCCCCGCTCGCCTGGCAGGTTACGCTGTTCATGGGGCTGCAATCCCTGCTCTATTATGTGCTGATTGCCTGGTTCTCGGTGATCCTAGGTGAGCGGGGGATGTCTGCCGGCCATGCCGGCTGGATTCTCTCGCTGATGCAGCTGGCCCAGCTGCCGTTCACCTTCTTCGTGCCCCTCTGGGTGGGAAGGATGAAGAGCCAGCGGCTGCCGGTGGTGATAACTTCGGTTCTGTTTATCACGGGCATCCTTGGCGTCTGGCTGGGCAGTACCGCACTGATGGCATTATGGGCTATCTGCATAGGGATTGCCGGGGGCTTCGCCTTCGGTCTGGCGATGATGTTTTTCAGCCTGCGCACCCGGACCACACAAGAAGCCAGCGAGCTGTCAGGGATGGCTCAGTCTGCCGGATATTTGCTGGCGGCGGCGGGACCTGCACTGTTTGGCCTGCTGCATGATGCTGCGGGGAGCTGGAATGTACCGCTTGCGCTGCTTGCCTTAGCAAGCGTACTGCTGTTCGCAGCCGGTATGGGAGCCGGACGCGACAGATATGTGGGAGACCGGTTATAAACGATGGGCTCCGTCAGCTTGGCGGGGTCAAACTATAAGTTTGTATAAGATTTTCGCTGAGAAAGTGCATTGAAAGCTGATCCTGGCATGCTACTATTGTGTTTAAGATCATCTGAGAATGATTATCAATGAAATTAGACACAGGAGTGAAGAGAGACATGAACAATTGGGGCCTGAAAATCATTTGGACCGCTGTACTTATCCTGGCAATGTCAGCTATCGCGGCCTGCGGAACGAATAACAAGGCTGCGGACAGCAAGGAAGTCCAGACAGGAAATGCGGCAGCTGCCAGTGCAGCTCCTGCAGAGACTGGCGGAGCGGCAGCTTCAGAAGGGGCAACACGGACGGTAACCGGGGAATTCGGGGAGGTGGAGATTCCGGCGAACCCTCAGCGGGTAGCGGGAATCTACGTGGAAGATTACTTGAAGGCGCTTGGCGTCACCCCGGTGGTGCAGTGGTACCATCCCAGCTGGGGCAAGCAGGATTATCTGAATCTGGATGTGCCTGAATTTGATATCAGCGGCAGCATAGAAGCGCTGCTCGATAAGAAACCGGATCTGATCATTACCGATGGCGGTGCAGATGCCGCTAAGGTTGAGCAGTATTCCCTGGTAGCCCCAACCTACCGCCTGCCGGAGAGCGTATTGCAGGATTCAAGGCTAATCCTTACAGCGGTTGCAGACGCGCTCGGTATTCCTGAGAAGGGGAAGGCTGTACTGGCCGAATATGACCAGAAGGTAGCAGACGGCAAAGCCGCATTGCAGCAGGCCTTGGGACAAGAGAAGGTGGCTGTGATCCGGCTTAATGTGGCAGACAAAACCGTTGCTCTTTTTGGAGTCAAAAACCGTTTTACCGGTGTGCTCTATAATCAATTCGGTCTGACACCTGTCCCTATGGCCGCTGAGATGACGGAATTTCAGTCGATCATCTCCGAAGAAGTGATCCCCGAGCTTGAAGCGGATCATATCATTGTGTTCCCTGACAACGGGAATTGGGATACTGCGGCCAACCAGGAGGCGATCCAAATTCTCGATGCCCCTCTGTGGAAGAACCTGCCTGCGGTCAAGAACGGAAACATTTACAGGATGGAGCGTTCGCACTGGCAATCAGGGGGGATTACGGCCAACCAGATGAAGCTGGATGATCTGCTTAAGGTAATGGTGAAGTAATTCAGCGTTAAGCGACGGTGAGTCTATAAGCGAGAAGAAGGTCTATCCGCAAGGTTGATAGATCTTCTTTTTTGTTTTACACTGGAGTATATGATAATGATTCTCAGTCAGGAGGGGCGGCAGAATGACCGAACAGTTGCAGGAACACACCAGGAGAAGGCTGCTCCACAGCCTGATGAATATAGAAGCGGTGACCCGGTCCCCATCCGGGAATGAACAGATCGAAGTCTATCCGGAGCATACCTTAATTATTGTGTCCGAAGGGCAGGGGTGGCTGAAGGCAGAAGACAGAAGGTACTTTTTGGACAAAGGGGCCGGGTTCCTGATCGAAGCCGGATCACTGAACCGGATTCAGGCCGGCGAGCAGGGGATCAGCTGGTACCGGATGGAGTTCGCGCTGATTCCCGCAGGGCACGTCAAGCTTGGCACCGGAGATAAGGGGCAGGAGGAACATGCAGAATATTTGCTCTGCCCGGGATATCTGGATTGCCGGCCGTTCTCCCAGTGTGCCCTGCTGCTGAATTCCATCTATTATAGCTTCCGGCGCCCGGAGGATGTGGAATGGTTCGCGGCCCAGACCCGGTTCCAGGAGCTGCTGCTGTTGATTATGCGGGCGAATACTCCGGTACTGAAGGCTAAGGATGACCGTGAGGCCGTGCAAGCCTCGATCCGCTATATGGAAGAGCATTGCAGTGAACCGTTATCTGTCGATCAGCTGGCTGAGATTGCAGGGATCGGGCGTGCGCGTTATACGCAGATTTTCAAAGAAATTACGGGCCGGATGCCCTTGGAGCACCTGAACGGTCTGCGTATTGAACGGGCACAGCAGCAGCTTCTGCTGACCCGGGACCGGCTGCATGAGGTGGCCCTGGCTGCAGGCTACAGCAATGAGTATTATTTCAACCGGCGCTTCAAAAGAACAGTAGGGGTGACTCCCGGACAATACAGAAGCCTCCATCAGGAGGGCGTCCGGGTATTTGCCCCTTTTCTGGAGGATTATCTGCTGGCACTCGGCATTACTCCGGTCGTGCAGTATTGCCATGCCAAGTGGGGCAAGCAGGAATACCTCGGGCTGGATCAGGTTCCGGCGTTCGATATCTCCAGCGGAGACTGGCAAGGACTCATCCGTTACAGTCCTGAGCTGATTATGCTGGATGACGGCTTCCAGCGCTGGCAGCTGGGGGAATGCAGCCGTGTCGCCCCGCTGTTCCGGCTCCCGTTCCACCAGGAGGACTGGCGTGCCACGCTCCGCAGCGCAGGTGCAGTCTTCGGGAGAACGGGTCGGGTGCAGGAGGTCATCAGCGAATATGAACAGCAAGCCCGTCAGGCCAGGCGGCTGCTCAGCCGCAGCGTCCGGGGGCAGACAGTGGCACTGCTGCGGATTTCTGCCCATGGCATTGCCCTGTATGGCAGTGAGCATCTGGGATATGCAGCGGGTGTCCTCTATGAAGATCTGGGGCTGGGGCGGCATCCCCTGGTACGGCAGCTCACCCGTGGACAGAAGTGCGTGAGCCTGAGCCCTGAAGAGCTGTCCGGCCTGAACGCAGATCATTTGTTCATTACGTTCGACCGGCAGGAAGGTGAGGGGCGGGAACTGCTCGATACCCCAATCTGGAGAAGCCTGCCTGCGGTGCGTAACCGCTGCGTGTACGAGGTGGATTTCATGGCCTGGATGAATTACGGTGTCCTGTCGCATCAGCGGAAGATCACGGATGTGCTGAAGGTATTGGCTTAAGGCACACCTCCCTACAGAAATACACACAAAAAAAGCTTGCAATTCCCGGCCAAAGAGAGTATATTCTTAATTACGGTGATTGAATCACTGTAATACATAATATGCGGTCATGGCGGAATTGGCAGACGCGCTGGCTTCAGGTGCCAGTGATAGCAATATCGTGGAGGTTCGAGTCCTCTTGACCGCATCATAGCTTACAATACAGGTTCTTGCTTGGCATTTATGCCAGCAGGGACCTGTTTTTGTTTGTCTATTTTTTAAGATCCTTTTTAGGTTGAACTTGAAAATAGAAAGACAGGGAAAAGTGGCGGAGGGGAATTTTGGAACTGTAGGAGCGATAGCGTCCGCCTTTGTCTGCGGATTTCCACCACGAACAGCGGTATACAATCAAGAAATCTGCAGACAACAGCGGCCGGAGGGCCAAACATTCTCTGGAGTCACGGCAATCCCATACTAGTAAAACTACAAGTTTAATCTATATAGTTCTTTTCCCACTGTAATCAATCCAATAAAAATCCTATACATATCATAAAAATGTGAGTTAGAAGCCGGAACCCTGAGGCTGTATCATAACTAGTAAGCAATCTGTTTAATTAAAATTCATGATGCGAGGAGAACGGTGATATGCTGGATACCATTGTGCGGATCTTGAGTGAAATTAAGAACAATCCAGAGCTGTTGCTCACTGCCACTGAAACCACCGATATAGTGAATGATGTAGGTCTGGATTCCCTGCAGATGATTAATTTCATTCTCCGGATCGAAGACGAATTTGAAATTGAGTTTGATTTTGATCATTTTGCCTATGAGGATTTCCAGTCGATCGGGGATTTCATGGGGTTCATCACAGCCACGCAAACCGCTTCTTAAGGGGGCTTCATTATGAAGCCAACCGTGGTTCTAGGCACCTTTGATTCCGAGGCGTGGTGGCGGAGTCCGAATAGATCTATGCTTCCTTCTATGAGCAGCAGCCAAGCAGTGACGATGGGCATGGATGAATTGTTGTTTCCGTTATGCAAGGAGCAGGACATTCTGTTCACCCGGCAGCCCATGGACGAGCAGCTTAGAAGCTATTTATCGCAGCTCGGCTATACCTTCACCCATGTTCATTGCAGAAATCCCGTTCATGCAGATGACTACAGAATGCATGTGTTCGATCTTCTAATGGCTGATGCAAGCTACTACCAGCAGCTACTCCCGCAAGAGGCTCTGATCTCTCCCTATTCTATACTGTCCGATACCAGTGAGTTAGTGCGCAGGTTCAATGTCGGTAATCAGTTTCCCTCCTTAGATACAGTTCGAGCTGTGAATTCAAAGATCTATTCTCATGAACTAAGACAAAGATTGGGCATTCGCAATATGTCCTCTATAGCTGACAGCTCGGAGGAACTGCTGGCCCTGGGCTCGGAGCTGCTACGGACTGGACAAGTGCTGGTGAAGGACCCTCTGGGTGTCTCAGGCCGGGGCAATATGTTGATTTCGGGCGATAGAATGCTGAAGAGAATTGCGGCCTATCTGCAAGAGCAAGAGAATCGAGGCAAACAAACACAATTCATTATTGAACCCCTGCTTGATAAAACGGAGGATTTCTCCTGTCAGCTGTTCATAACAGAGCAGGGGGAAGTGGAGTTGTTCTCTGTTCAACGAATGGTAAACGAAGCCTTCTCTTATGTAGGCTCCTATCCTGCCGGTTCCGGGTTTACCCGGTCTCTCCGGGACAATGATTATTACAGCATTATGGAAGAAGCCTGCAAGGACTTGTTCATGGCAGGCTATCACGGAGAGGTATGTATAGATTCCATGCTGCTGGCAAGCGGTGAGCTGGTGCCCATCGTTGAGATTAATGCCAGAAAGTCCATGGGGCTGATTAATCATCATCTCAATAACTATTTACAGCAGTATTCCTTGTCCAGCTTTTTGACCTTTATCTCGGCAGGCTGCTCTACGGAAGTTACCATGCTTCATATTATCGAGGCTCTAGGTGCCAACAAATTGTTGTTTACGCAAGAGAACAGGCATGGAATTATACCGCTGGGTGCAAACACGCTGTTCGGCTCCGGTAATACCGCATTCGCTGAGGCGGAGTCTGAATGGCGGAAGGGGAAGCTTTATGTAGCTGCTTCCTATGCCTCTGATGTGAGTGAAGCATTAACTCTAGTCCAGCGGGTGAAGGACGTCTTGAAGTCTCTGGCGATTAAGATTTATAACTGACCCGTCTTTATTGTGAAAAGAGGGAGCTGACCAATGATTACCCTTTTATGCTCATCTGTCGCTTTGGGGGTATATACGCCCGCGGTCCTGTTACGTGAGGAGCTAAGCGGGTACTATGAGGCCGATCTGGAAGTGCTGGAAAGACTGTATCCGCCCGAGACAAGACTGAAATTAACCGAGAACAAGAAGGTTTTCTCTAAGAGGTTTGAAGTAGCCAAGCTGGGTCACAGAATGATCAGGGATATCACGCCGAATCTGGACCCGCAGCTGGTAACCCGGCTTCTAGGCAAGTGGGCTGAAGAGAACCGGAGGGTATTTATGGTTTTCTCGGGGTTTTGGATGCCCATTCTGGAAGAGTACGCGAAGAGTTACCGTAAGGATGTCCATGTGGAGCTGATTCATATGGATGCGGTCATATCCCCTTCGTGGAAGCTGTATTCCAACAATATCCGAAATGATCTATTTACAGTGAACGATGTCTGGCTTTTTGACGGGGCGGCTGGGCGGGTGAATTACACTATTTCCATGGGTCATGCTGCCCCTAAGGACTATAAGGAACGTGACAACCGGCTCGTCATCCATGGCGGCGGCTGGGGAATGGGGACCTACAAGGAGACGGCAGCAGAGCTGAATCACTCCCTGGATTTGAACATCGTCATTCATGAGCTCACGGATGATCAGGCCTATGGAGCCGGCCACCGTTACTACATGGTGAAGCCGGGCTGGTCGCCCTGGATGAAGAATGAAGAGAATGAATATACCCTGCCGCCGTTCGGCGAAGTGATCCATCAGCGCTTTAACGAGGATACCGGGGTGAAGCATAGCTTCTATCAGCTGATCTGTAACTCGAAGGCTATTATTAGCAAGCCGGGCGGAGGAACCCTGCTGGATTCGCTGGAATCCTTCACGCCGGTTATTTTCCTGGAGCCGCTGGGTGAGCATGAAGCCTGCAACGCCGAGCTATGGGAGCGGCTGGGTTTTGGCATAAGGTATGAGCACTGGATGAGTATGGGCTGTCCGCTTGAGATTTTGGAGGCATGTAGTGAGAACTTAAGAAGCTATAAAACTCAGGTGTTAAATTATGGGAGGTGCTTTCATGAGACAGCCGCAAACATCGGTAGTGCTCGACCGGGATTCCTTTGAACGGTTAAAGAAAACCATTAAGCATATGTCGGTCACGCACAAACAGGTTCATCTCAATCCTACGTATTCTACGAATCTTCCGGTCGAGGTCGGGCTTAAATTAACCAATGGCTGCAATCTGCGCTGCAAGCATTGCTTTGAATGGAACGCTGAGGGGTATCACCGGGATCTGGGCAGAGCCGAGCAGAGGGAAGAGCTTGATTTCGCTGTGATTGAAAAAGTGTTCCGGCAAACCAAAGAAACGAACGCCAATATGTTCCTTTGGGGAGGAGAGCCTCTGTACTACAGCCGGTTCAATGAACTGGCCGACCTGCTGGAGCAGGACCCCAGGTGGACGGTGTTATGCACCAACGGCATTCAAATCATCGAGAAGCTGGATTCCATCCTCAAAATGTCCAAAAGTCTGGTCTGTCTGATCAGTCTGGAAGGCTTCGAAGCGGAGAACGATGCGATCCGGGGAAAGGGCACCTTCAGGAAGGTGATGGCGGGCATTGATAAGCTGCTGGAGCTGGAGAAGGAAGGAATCTACCAGGGGAAAATCTCCATCCATCTGACCATTAGCGATGTCATGATCGATAAGCTGTATGATTTTGTGGAGTTTTTTGAGAATAAGGGGATTGACTCGGTGTATATTACCTTCCCGTGGTATTTGCCGGATGAGGTATCGAATAATATGGACCGTTATTTCAACGAGCATTTCAAGTGGCTGGCGGATGATCTGGAGGAAGGGCACCGCAACAGCTGGCATTCGTTTAAATATAAAATTTCGCCCGACAGGATCGATCCGTTGCTTGCGCAGATGGAGAGAATTAACCAGCGAACCTGGAATTTAAGAACACGGTATCAGCCCGCGCTCGAACTGGATGAAGTACGGGACTTTGTACTCGGTTCAGAGAAGCCTGCCCAGAATAAAACGCAATGCTTGTCGATCCGCACCAGACTGGATGTGCTGGCTGACGGTGAAGTCAGTGCGTGCAAATTATTTCCGGAGTTCTCCCTGGGGAATCTGGCCGATCAGGATCTCAAAGAGATATGGGATGGCGACAATTTTGAAAGGGTCCGGGAAACCCTGCAATGCGGCCTGATGCCGGTATGCTCCAAATGCATTCTGCTGTATCTTCACGGAAAATAAGGATGGAAGCTATCACGAAGAATTCCGCTGTGAGCCGAAAACTGACGGATTGGACAGTTCCCTTTGGCCCTTATGATTGTTTGTTGAATGCGGTTACATTGTGGCTGTCTGTCCATCATGCCGATCCGAATCCGCTGTACAGGTAT
Source organism: Paenibacillus sp. FSL R7-277 (assembly GCF_000517965.1). Taxonomy (NCBI): domain Bacteria; kingdom Bacillati; phylum Bacillota; class Bacilli; order Caryophanales; family Paenibacillaceae; genus Paenibacillus; species Paenibacillus sp. FSL R7-277. The sequence goes on along the minus strand of NZ_ASPX01000034.1, from coordinate 114,634 downwards.
AATTTCTCCATTAATTATTATGCTGGCTATGACTGGTTCGACAGTTCGGTGCCGGTGAATGAGCTGTTTAGCTTCATCCTTCGTGCTTATGGGGTTGAATGCAAGCCTTGCCGTTTAGAATCGTTGGATAAGGGACGCACGTATCTGCTTCCGGTAGACGCTTTTTATGTGCCCTACATGAAGGAATTTTACGGGAAGGACCATATGCTGCATTATGTGCTTGCGGAAGCGGCAGACGACCAGAGCCTGAGAATAACAGATCCTTATTTTGCAACAAGCCTATTGGCCGACAGAACTTGCGTGGAGCAGGCCTGGCGCACCTTCAGTGAACCGGTTATCGAAATCAGCCCGCCTCTCAGCCTGAGGCCTGACCTGAACGCTATCCGGCCTTACTTAACTGCACAGCCCTATGAAGAGCTGCTCCCCCGCACCTTTGCCCGGATTTCGGAACGGATCATGGATGTTGGAGCCTATAGGCAGCCGGAGAATTTAATGGATGACCCTGTGTTCAAGCAACAGTTTGGCTGCATCCGCACGATTGCCCTATCGCGGTTAAGGCATTTCGGCACCTGCAGCACCATGGATGTTGCTCACCACGGCTCAGCCTGGAGGAAGCTTGAAGTGAGCTTTATGAAGATGACCCTGAATATGGACAGAGGGTTAACCGCTACCGTGAAGCAATTGAAGCAGATTGCGGAGGATGAGCTGGTTTATTTACATTCCTATGCAACAGGAGGATGATGATGCCGGAAGAAACCAGGTATGAGCAGATCCAACGGATGTTCTGGGAGAAGCGGGTGGAGGCGGTCCAATTGCTTAGACGGGCGCTTAAAGAGCAGGTGGAGCAGATTGAGATTCATAAGGATGAGACCCGGATCAGGCTTACAGATGGGAGACGGTTTCATTGGGATCTCGGACATGTGAACAGTCTCGGATTCCTGATGCGGGATGGATATGTCGAGCGGGAAGAGAGCCGGTTATTGTCTATTCTGATCCGTGAAGGATTTGAAGTATTGGATATCGGGGCGAATTATGGATGGTATTCCACGTTATTCGCACAAGCGGTGGGGCCGGGGGGCAGAGTTCATAGCTTTGAGCCGGTAAGCCCTACCTTCTCTGAACTGGCAAGAAACATCCAATTAAATAAGCTGCAGAATGTAGTGTTGAATCAGCTTGCGCTGTCGGACTATAACGGGGAAGCTGAGATCTATCTGCCTGTACAAAGCGGATCTGAGGATGCTGCGTTAATCATTGACCCGGCCTTGCAGCATGAAACCTACCATTGCCGGGTACAAACTCTGGATACGTACATTGAGCAGCAGCATATCAGCCATATTGACCTGGTCAAAATCGATATTGAAGGCGGCGAATTAAAAGCATTAAAGGGAATGGAACAGTATTTACAGCGGCATCATGAGAAGCCCCTGCTCATGCTGGAAGCGACGGAGGTTCTGGCTTTGCGGTTCGGGAATTCGATAAGTGATGTATTCCGGTTTTTGAAGCAGTATCAGTATCAGCTCTTTCAACTGTCCGCAGAGGAGCTTGTTGAGCTGGATAGCGCTGCGGAAGTGCAGGTACAGAATATATTTTGTCTGCAGCCGGAGCATATCCGGAGGTACAGCCCGTTCATCAGATTGATAACCATTGCAAAGTAGGGATGCCGGTATGGTCATTCATGTGGATCAATTGAGCAAGTCCTTTGACTACTACAAAAAAGAAACGGGAATCAGAAACTCCGTCAAGAATCTATTCCACAGGGAGAAATTAACCAAGGATGCTGTGAATAAGGTCTCGTTCGATATTAACGAAGGTGAGATGGTTGCATTTCTGGGTCCGAACGGAGCAGGCAAAACCACCACTTTGAAAATGCTCTCCGGCATCTTGTATCCGACTGGAGGCAGTGCGGAGGTGCTGGGCTACACGCCCTGGGAGAGGAAAAATGACTTCAAGAAGCAATTTTCCATAGTCATGGGCCAAAAAAACCAGCTATGGCTGGATCTGCCGGCAAGCGATTCCCTGTATTTGAACAAATGCATTTATGAAATCGGAGATCAGAAGTATAAGGAGACACTTGATGAATTAGTCACACTGATGGATGTGAAGCACCTGCTGCATGTACAGGTCCGAAGACTGTCCCTGGGTGAGCGGATGAAGATGGAGCTGATCGCTGCTTTGCTGCACCGGCCGAGAATTATTTTTCTAGATGAGCCGACGATAGGCCTGGATCTGGTCTCTCAGAAGAACATCCGCGAGTTCCTCAAGGCCTACAATCATGAATTCCGCACGACTCTGCTGCTTACGAGCCACTATATGAAGGATATTGAAGACCTCTGTAAGCGGACCATCGTAATCAATCAGGGCAAGCTGGTGTATGACGGGGAGATCCGCAAGATCAATGAGGTCATGAATGAGAAAAAACGAATGAAGCTGACGTTCTCGGCCATCGTCGAGCGGAAGGATCTGGCCGTTATGGGTTCTATCAAAGAATATAGCGGCTATGACGTCATTCTGGAAGTGGAGCGAGCGAAGTTCAAGGAGTATTCCAGAATGGCCATGGATCACTTTCCCGTCATTGATCTGAATCTGGAGGACATTCCTCTGGAGGAAGCCATTGCACGTTTATATGAACAGCCGGAGCCGCGCGGATGAACAATAAATTTGCCGTCAGCTTTTCGCTGGGAATCCAGAACTCCATGGAATACCGCTTTAACTTTTTTATGGGTTTTGCCAGTCTCTTCTTCCCGATCTTCATCCAGCTCTTCCTGTGGAAGGCGGTCTATAGCCATGCCTCTAATATGAACTTGTATGGCTATACTTACCAGCAGATGATCGTCTACACCATCGTAGCTGCCCTGATCTCGCGGCTGGTGGCTACGGGTCTGGAATATGACATTAACCATGATATCAAGAGCGGGGGGCTCAATAAATATCTGGTGCGGCCGATCGGTTATTTTCCTTATAAAATCTGTGTCTACCTTGGCGGGAAGGTCCTTTCGTTTGCCATTACGTTAATCCTGCTGCTGGGCGTGGTGCTGTTCATGGTTTATTACTTCAAAGCGCCAATCAGCGTATCGCGTATCCTGGTTTTTGGTGTCGTGCTTATGCTGGCGGTTGTGCTTAATTTCATGATCTCCTTCTCGGTCAGTGCGATTGCCTTCTGGTTAACCGATGTTTCTTATTTTTTTCATGTTACAGCGTTATTGATTCAGATTTTTAGCGGCGGGATTTTCCCGCTCGATATTTTTGGGGCGACATGGCTGGCCGTCTTCGACTACCTGCCGTTCAAGTATACGATCTACATGCCGGTGAATGTAATCAATGGCAAGCTGACCCTGCTCCAGGCGCTGCATGTGTTAGAGCTGCAACTGCTATGGATTGGACTCCTTCTGTTGCTTACGCGCTATATCTGGAAAGTGGCGATCAAGAAATATATTGCCGTAGGGGGTTAAGGGAACCCGATGCTTAGATCACTCCGGAAGTACGGTTTCATATACACCTTGTTCATCAAAAATTCCCTGATGTCCCAAATGGAATATAGAGTGAATTTCCTGATGGGCCTGCTGGTGGAGACCTCCTATCTGTTCGCCAAATTCCTGTATGTGATTATTGTCTATGAGGCGGGATTAACGCTGGATGGCGTGCCCATTGATGCGATATTGCTGTTTATTGGCACCTATACCTTGATGACGGGGCTATATTGGGGACTATTTGCCATCAACTTCGTGCAGATCCCGGAGCATGTAAGAACCGGGTCACTTGATATTTTGCTAACCAAGCCGATTTCCCTGCAATTTATGATGACCTTACGGAATGTTGACTTTGGGCTGGCGATTCCGAATGTGCTGGGCGGAGTGACCATGGTTGTGGTGGGCTGGAGAAGACTGGGGCTTCCGGCCGATGCCGCTTCAATAGGCGGATTCATCTTCTTCCTCGTGCTGGGACTGTTCGTAACCTACACCTTGTTCCTGATCCCGCAGTTATTATCGTTCTGGTTCATTCAGATTGCTGCTGTCAATGACATCTCAAACGGCCTGTTCGAGCTGAATAACATGCCAATGATGATCTACTCCAAATGGATTCAGCGTATAGGGATATTTATTATTCCGGTTCTATTGATTACTAACTTCTCACCCTTATTCGTGCTGGACCGGTTACATCCGGGCCTCTTCCTCTGGGCCATTCTGTCTCCCATCCTGTTGCTGGGAATCACGAGATGGATCTGGTCCAAAGCGATTCGTAATTACAACAGCTCAGGCGGCTAGATATCCGGAATCACAGGAGGTAAGGATATGAATATTCAGAAGCCATATCGTATTGGAATTTTGGGCTGCTCCACAATCGCTCCATTCTCGATCATTAACCCGGTCAGGGAGCTTGATCAATTTGTAACGTATGGTGTGGCGTCGCGTGATTTGGACCGGTCTACAGCCTATGCGCTGAAGCATCAGATTCCGCATGTGTTTGAAAGCTACGATAAGCTGCTGGCGTCGGCGGACATTGATGTGGTCTATATTCCGTTATCCAATTTCCTGCATAAGGAATGGACGCTGAGGGCGATTGAGGCTGGCAAGCATGTCTTGATTGAGAAACCGATGGCCTTGCATGCCGATGAGGTGCTGCTCATCAATGAACGGGCGAAGGAGCAGGGCGTGCATGTCCTTGAAGCGCTAATGGTCCAGCATCATTCCTGGCAGCAGGATATAACAGACATGATAGCAGCAGAAACCTATGGCAAACTGACAAAAATCAAAACCCGGATCTCCTTTGAAATTCTGCAAAGCAACTACAGCGCGGATAATTACCGGTTCAAGCCGGAGTACGGCGGCGGCTGCTTCATCGACGAATGCTCGTACTGGCTGCAGTTTATTCAAAAGGTCATCGGCTTGAAGCCGCAGACACTGGACGGATTCTCGACCTTCTCCGGTGTCAATCAATGTGATTGGACCTTTCATGCATCGTTGCAATATGAGGGGGGCGTCGAGGCAGAGTTCCTGGGTTCCTTTGAAATGCCGAACAATGCCACCCACTGGCTGGAGTTTGAGCGGGCCAGGGTAAGGATCAGCGGCTTTTTCAAGCCTTGCTATGGGGATTACAAGATCATCATTCAGGTTGAACATACGGAAGAGGGAACAACTGACAAGCTTGTATACTCTCCGCAGAATTACTATGTGAACCAGCTTAAGTTTTTGGCTGAGGTGCTTGGAGGCACTAGAGAGAATATCCCCTTATCCGAATCCTATGAACGAGTGGCAACCATGAACGCCATCTATGAGATTGCGAGGAACAAGCATGCTGGGCAGCCTACCCTGGAAGATAGACCGGACGGGGAGGCTGTGAATTATGGATGACCGGGAACAGGAGATTCGTAAGCTACTCGCTCAATTGCCCGGCGGTTCTCCCCGTCTGAAGAATGCAGGTATGGACGCGGATTTGCGAAGCTATGGCATGGATTCTTTGTTGTTTATTCATTTTGCGGTGGTCCTGGAAGAGCATTTCTCAATAGAGGTAAGCCCGGAATTTCTCGATATAGATAAACTATACAGTCTTCAGAAATGGAGAGAATATATTGATTCACAGGATCTCGTATGTTAGTAGCCCTGGAGATGGACTATTACAGCGAGGGCTACCGGACCATGCACTCCAATTGCGTGGATTTGCCCATGGCGGGTGCTGCAGGCTTTCATCAGTATGAGAATTATTTCTACTATACCTTCCTGTATGCCGTCATGATGAATTGGGGAGAGGCAGCGGACGGGGACTGGGTGGCCTCCAGACGCAGCATTCTTAACAAGCTCGGCTTGACCCTTAAGGTGACTGAGGTCCTGGATGCTGCTGGGCTGCTGTCTGCGATTCGCATGAACATTGATCAGCAGTGCCCGGTCGTGATGATTGCCAACTACAACGATCTGTTTTTTTTGAGCCAATACAGGACGGTCGTTGACGATCATGCCGTGTTAATCACGGAATATGATTCAGCCAGACGACTGATCGTGATCCGGGAGAATCAGCTGAACAAGGAGGTAACCCTGAATGTGATGAAGGGGGAGCCTTTTTTCAAGCTGCAGCTGACCGAGGAATTGATAGCGGATATCTGGAATAAATCCAATGCTTCTTTTAAGGAAATCAGGAATTATTGTTATAACAAGCTGTTCAGTGTAGCGAAAATAGGCGAACCGGAGGTTCACAGCTATCTGGAGCTGGTTGAGGATTTCGTGGAGTCCAATAAAAATCGTTCCAGTCATTTGATCGAAGCCGTGGAACGGTTCAATGATAATGTCTCTCTTATGGAGGGGCTTAATGACGCAAATGCCATTGCGGTTGAATTTGAAACCATGCGCAGGAGTTATCACGGCTCGGCTATCATCATGTTTGATATCTTCGAGAAGGCGTTGCCCTGGTTATCCTCTCATGAAGAATGGGGGCAGATATTCGGCGGGTTCCGGGACCGGTATATCAAATTCAGATACCATCTGATCTCTAGTTTCCATGCGGATACGCTGAGACGGAAGCTGCTGCCGCCGGATCGAATTCTTCAGCTTACAGTGGAGATTAGCCAACTGGATACGGAGCTGTTCTCTCTGCTCCGTAAGCTGCTCACCCATCACCATAAGGAGCGGGAATCTCACAATGCCGCACAGGCCTGGACGAATTATGCAGCTTGCGCTGAGGTGTCTGCGGACAGTGAGTATAGCCTTGACCCGGAGACTGTCTGTCAAGCCAGCCAGGCGGTGAACGGCAGATGGGAGAATTGGGTCACGGATTCCTGGCATTCGGACACCGCCCGGCCCGTCCATTGGTTGCTGCTGGATCTGCTGAAGCAGAGAGATATTCTGAGAGTTGTGATCAGGCATTCTCCTGCCCCCGGCTATATCACGATGGATTATGAGCTTCAGGGAAGCAACGACACAGAGCAGTGGGAGCAGATAGCGGCTGTACGGAATAATGAGTCTGTCTTAACCGTGCATGAGGCTGACGGCTGTTCATTCAGATACATCAGACTATATATTACTTATCCGGCCCAGAATGATTTTCAGGCGCGGATCTATGAGCTTGAAGTGTGGGGACTGCCTGATATCACTCAAGCCTCAAAAATCTGATATGATTCAAAAAAAAGTAGGATATCCTTCCATTTGGCCTGCTGGATATAATAAAAATGTAAAAAATAAAATGCCATATTGATTGGAGAATCAAACATGAACAACAAGAAAAAATGGACGATTTATGTGATTCATCATTCCCATACGGATATTGGCTACACCGAGCGGCAAGAGAAGATCGAGCAATATCACGTGGACTTTATCAGGCAGGCCATTGCGATCTGCGAGGCGGCTCAGACGGAAGACCGTAAGGAATGGGCGGGATTTAAATGGACCTGCGAAACCTTCTGGGCCGTGGAGAAATTCCTGGAGGAAGCCACGGAACAGGAAAAGGAACAATTTGCAGCCGCGCTCAGACGCGGGGATATTGAGCTGTCGGGCACCTACTTGAATATGACGGAACTGATCAATTTCGAGCTGCTCAGCAGTATGCTTGCAAGGGCGGGGAACTTCGCCCGGCCGCTGGGGCTTCAGGTGAAGTCGGCCATGACCGCGGATATTAACGGATACAGCTGGGGTTATGCACAGGCTCTGGCAGATGCAGGAGTCGAGAATTTGCTGTCCAGTATCCACACGCATCACGGGATGTTTGCCATCGGGCGCAAGCAATTCCCCTTTTATTGGGAGACACCCAAAGGCAACCGCCTGCTGGTATGGAGCGGCGAGCATTACATGATGGGGAATGATCTGGGGATCAATCCTGATGGGGCATTGTCTTATACCATCAAAGACGAAGACCCGGTATGGGGGATCTCTAAAGATCACTGGAAGCTGGCCGAGACCCGGATTGCCCGCTATCTGGATCAGCTGGAGAAGGAGCAGTATCCCTACGATTTTGTATTGGTGAATGTCATGGGGCTGCTGCGGGATAACTCGGCGCCGAACCCCGGAATCATAACCTTCATCAAGGAATGGAATGAGAAGCACGGGGACCGTGTTGAGCTTGAAATGACAACGCTTAACCGGTACTTCGACCTGTTGCGGCAGCAGGAGGCCGAGATTCCTGTCTATAGCGGGGACTGGCCGGACTGGTGGTCCGATGGCGTGGCATCAACCGCGATGCACACCCAGATCTTCAGGAATGCCCAGCGGACCCTGGACGTCGTCAAGCGGCTGGACCCGGAGCGCAAGCTGGCGGCGTCAAGCGATATTGCCCAGGCAGAGCAGCAATTAATAATGTATGCCGAGCATACCTGGGGATATCACTCCTCCATCTCGGAGCCCTGGCACATCATGGTGCAGGAGCTGGCCGTCCGCAAAGAGGCGTATGCCGCCAATGCCAGCAGACTGGTTCATACCTCGCTGGATGCGGTACTGAAGGCGCGGGGCGATGTGCTGCTGCGGGCTGACCGGGCATTCACCTATAAAGTAATCAATTCCTTCGATTCCCCCGTTGAGGATCTGGCTCATTTCTATCTCGAGGAGCAGTGGGAAGCGGATTATTTCCGGCAGGGGCTCGAGGTGGTCGATGAGCAGAGTGGAGAAGTGGTCCACCATCAGCAGGAGAAGGTAAGCAGAGGATACCAGATTGCGGTCATGGTCAAGCTGGGCGCAAAGGAAGAGAAGCGGTTCCGTATCCGGGAAGCCTCGAAGACCGTCCCGGTGACGACGAGCAGCACCCGCTTGCGGGGAGCCGACCGGATTCATGATATCCGGGATATCTTCCCTCCTGTGCAGGAGGAGACCCCCCGGCTGTTCATCACGGAGAATCATATTGAATCGCCTTACGTACGTATTGCGTGGAGAGCCGGAGAAGGCATCGTCTCCTGGATCGATAAGCAAACCGGCCGGGAATTCATTGATCCCCGTCAGGCTCACGGAGCCTTCACTCCGGTGTATGAAGTGACCCCCGGCGGCGGTGACGACCAGATGACCGTGCGTAGAATCATGGGCAGGAACCGCAAAGGTATGAATGTTCAGCGGTCGGAGGGGCTCCTCTCAGGCGTGAAGGAAATAACGAATGGCCCGGTGTATGGCATCATTGAATTGAAATATCAGGTTCAAGGGATGAGCCACTATTCATTATTCCTGAAGGTGTTCAAGGACCGGAAGAGAGTCGATGTCTCTGTCCGCATCCACAAGGATAGTGTGTGGGACCCGGAGAATGTGTACGTCGCCCTCCCCTTTAGTGCAGGCGGCAGCAGTGAGCTGTGGTTCGAGAAGGCCGGGGCTGTCCTAAGGCCGGGAGTAGATCAGATCCCAGGCACCTGTACGGATTTCTATTGTATTCAGGAAGGGCTTGCGGTTATATCCCCTCAAGGCGGGCTGTCCATTGCGGCCCCGGATACGCCGCTGATGCAGACCGGGCCTTTGGAATACGGCCCAAGACTCGTGCAGGGCCAACAGGAAGAGAACGGCCATACCTCGTTATACGCCTGGGTGCTGACCAATTACTGGGAGACGAACTTCAAGGCGACCCTCGGGGGATTCTACGAATTCCGGTATATGCTGCAATGGGGAAGCGAAGCGGATACGGCAGAACAAGCTATTCAGTTGTGCCACAGTGCCAATGCAGGCACGGTTGCATTCAGAACCACATAAATTCCGGCGGGCTTAAGAAGGGCTGAATCTTTTATAGAGAAGCCCTTTTTTTGGAATATAAGAAATTATATGTTTCACACCATAACTTATCCTTCTATTTCTGGCTGAAACGGTGCCGTCCCTAATAGGACGGCATAGCTGTTTCCACTTGTGTAAAAAAGGGAGGCGTGCGCTGTGTACCGTATTCTGATTGTGGATGACGAACGCATAGAGAGAGAGGGCATTCAGCAATTGATACAGGATCACCATCTGGAGCTGGAGACACTCCTTGCGGCGAATGGCGAGATTGCGCTGGAGATCCTCGGGAAGCACAGGATTGATATTCTGATTACAGATATCAAGATGCCTTTTATGGATGGACTGGAGTTGTCGGAGAAGGTTAGCAGCCTGGGTCTGGATATTGAAATGATCATCTTCAGCGCTTACCATGAGTTTGAATACGCGAGAAGAGCCTTGCGGACCAACATATCGAATTATTTGCTCAAGCCGGTTCATATCCCGGAGTTTCTCAGTGTGATTAACGAGGCGATCAGGGCCTGTGAAGACAAAGCGGCAGAGAAATTGCGGAACGAACAACTGGTGGAGGGATATAACCGGGGGCTGCTGTATGAGAAGGAGAAAATGCTGCTGGACTCCCTAAACGGTGTGAAAATCAATACAGAGGCCTGGATGTCCCCGGAACTGCTGGAATATGTCCAGCACAAGCATTGGCTGCATATGATTCTGGTGGATTGCCGCCGGAAGTTTTTTGATATTCACAATGATGAATTCATTAGGCTGTTACATGATAACCTCAGCTACGCCTTCGATTATGTGAACTTGAGCGAGCATCAAAGTATGCTGTTCGTCAAGCACCCCCGCCCCATCCCCAAAGAGACGCTGAGGCTGCTTGGAGATCAGATTATCCGCGCCGCCGCCGGGAGCCTGGAGCTGAATGTGGGTCTGGTGATCGGGAGAGCGGTGAATCAGCCGGAACAGTTGTATGATGCCTATACCGAGATGGAGCAGATGCTGGAATTCAAATTTTTCATGGATGAGTATACCCTTCTATTTGCCGATGAACCCTTTGAGCAAGCGGGCTTTGACGAGATCGAATTGAATCCGATTCTGGATAAGGTCTACCAGTGTCTGGAGTATAACGATTTTACCGGTGCGAAATACAGTATAGAGCTGCTGTTCACCTACCTGAGAACCAAAGGGCAATTCTCGTCCCTGTACACCAAGTTCATCTGTTCGGAAATTATGAAAAAGGTGGTGACGAGAGAGAAAAACCATGAGCCTGTGGAAATGAATCATTACTTGGACCAGATTCATAAGACCGTTTCCCTTCAGGATCTGAAGGATCACATGTTTGCGATCCTGTCCCTCATGGAAACCGTCAGCGGAGCGAGCCCCAAGAAGGCCGCCAATCTTAAGCTGATCCGGACCATTACAGATGTAATCGACAAGGAGTACGATCAGGATCTCTCTTTGGAGGGCATCGCGGAGAGGGTCTATTTGACCCCCAGTTATCTGAGTTATTTGTTCAAGAAGGAGACGGGTCAAAGTCTCATCCGGTACATCACGCAGGTGAGAATGGACAAAGCCGTCGAGCTGCTGAGTACAACGAATATGAAGATCGTCGATATTTATAAGAAGCTGGGCTACAGAAGCTCGACCTATTTTATCCAGACGTTTCGTAATTACCATGGAGTCACTCCGGCCAAGTTCAGGGAAGGCTCTCCGTAGGGTAGCGCCCTCACCATGATCCAACTATTTCTCGCTGGCACGATACCGGAAATAGTTGGATTTTGTACACTTACTGATGGACGATGGGAACCTGCGGCGGCAACAGTTGTATAAACAGCACTTAAATTCTCCGATTTCACCCCAAGCAGCGAAAACGCACAATAGCAGATGTAGTTTATCCACTTGCTTCCGTCCATCCCTCGGAAATGGTCAATTTAAGTTACGTATTTCCACTTGTGATCCTAAGCTGGACGGGTGCAACGACGAAGCGCATGGCGAAGCTAGCCGCGAAGCACACGGCAAAAGCACATGGTCAAGCTTGCGGCGAAGCTCGCCGCGAAGCTCATGACGAAGCAATGACGATGCCCCGCCTATCCCTCACTGAACATCCGGGCAATGCCCCGGAAGGTATACGCGAGTACATGCTCCGCCGTGCGGACCGTCAAGGCGGGGGAGCATGACCTCTGCAAGCGGTTCAGCAAGGCAGGGCCTAACAGATCATGGCTTTTGGAGATTTGCCCGCCCAGCATGATGAAGTCCGGCCGGTAACCGTCCACGTAAGGCTGGAGCAGCTCCCCGAGCCGGGCTCCGAATTCGGCGAATACCCCGCGCGCGGCAGCATTCCCCTCTCTGGCTTCATGGGCAAGCTCCTTCACATCCATGTTCGCTCCCGGAAGCCCAGCCTCCCCAATCCCCGCTTCACGGGCCAGCTTCAGGATGCCTCTCCTGGAGAACCAATCATCCGCCCTGCCGTCAAGATAAGGCTGGTCATACAGCCAGCCGTTCGGCGGGATGCCCGGCCCTGATTCCATGATCCGGGAGTTGTCGATGAAGGCGGAACCGAGGCCGGTTCCTAGCGTCAAGGCCATGAACCGCTTACGCGGGAATTCGGCGCTGACTCCCAGCGCAAACAGGCGGGCGTCATTCTCGAAGCGGATATCCATGTCCGGCAGCGTGCCGGCCTCCCGGGAGCTGCCAGCGTGCCAGCGTGCGCGTAAGGCTTGGCCCAGATTCAGCCCGTAGATCGCCTCGAATTTGCCAAGCCCCCGGATCAGACAGACGCCCTGCCTGTAATCGAACGGGCCGGGAAAAGCCATCCCGATATGATAGCGGCAGTCCGTTACAGCGTCCGGGTACCTATGCTGATACAGGTTGTACTGGGCCTGAAAGATAGACATGAAATGGTCAAGGATCGTTTCCCGGTCCAGGTCAGCCAGGGCGGGGAATTCCATGTCACTGCCTTGCAGCGGAAGGCCGTCCTCCAGCACGCAGGTCTTAATAAAGGTTCCGCCCACATCCAGCGCAAGTACGATATCACGGCTCAAGGAGACTCACATCCCATGCTGCGGAGACACCGGCCTTGATCAGCTTGCAGGGGCCGGAACCGGTATTGACGATGGTGTATTCCCCTAGTACAGCCGGGAGAATATACGATTCCGCATAATGCAGCTCCACAAATACCGCCTCGTCCGCAGCAGACACAATCCGCACAGACTCTCCTTCAACGAGGTTATACATGGTCATTTCGCCGCGCGTATCGTCTTTCCAGGTATCCTTCAGATGAACACGGTGGACATAGAACAGCAGATCGCTGCGCTGTCCCAGCACATACTCTTCATTCTCCCCTTGCTGCTGCAGAAGCACCGGCGAAGGCATGAGCTGCTCTTCAACCCGGGCGGTCTTCTGCGTGAAGTCAATATTGTCGAAGGCGAAGTCGATATTGATCGGCCGGGGTTTGCCGTCCAGGTCCTTGCGCAGAAAATCATAGATTTTGAAGGTGAACCACCAGGTGGTAGAGGAGATTTCCAGCACCAGATTGTCTTTGCCTGCGGAATGGACGGTTCCGGGCGGAATCAGGAACAGCTCGCCCTTCCGGGACTCATAACGGTTGACATAATCGGTCAGCGGCAGCGGGATGCCCGTCTCCTGAGCCTTCTGCACCTCATGGCGGAACTGCTCAGGTAGGCAGTCTTCAGTCAGTCCCAGATAGACCCCGGAATCCCCCTGCTGCTCCATGATGTAATACGATTCCTGCTGGGCCATGAATTCATTGAATTGGCTGCGGATATAGTCCTGGGTGGGGTGGACCTGGCAGGACAGATTGTCTCCGTCCATCGTGTCCAGATAGTTGAAGCGGATCGGGAAATAATCCCCGAATAAGCCGGTCAGACGTTCTCCCAGTATCGCTGGATGCTCCTGCTGCATGACCAGAAGAAACGGAATTTCCATCTCTTTGCCTTCGTACCCTACAAGGATGGAATTCTCCGGGGCAATCGGCTCGAAGCTCCAGGCGCAGTTCACCCAATCCTCCGGCAGATCAGCCAGCTGTTTGAGGAATTGTCCGCCCCACACCCCCGGTGCATAAAAAGGCTTCACCCGCAGCGGCGACCCGGCAATATCCGAGATCATCCGGCGCAGGGACGGCACGGCAGTCATGACCGGCTGCTTCGGCTGATTCAGGTCGAGGTAGTAGTCCATATGATCCAGGATTTGTTTGCGGTAGGTTTCGAGAATAGGCCATTCGACGAACAGGGCGATTTTATATTTCTCCACCGCATCCCGGTTCCAGTTGAGGCCGAAACTCAGCAGCTCCTGCCGGTGGCCGGCCTGCTGGTATTCACGCGAGACATCCAGATAGAAGGAAAGATCGAACCGCCCCTCTCCAAGCCAGTAAGCTCCCGGGCCAAAAACGATACAGAATGCAGCCAAGTCCGCACCCGGCTCCGCTTCATCCAGCCTGCGGGCGGCTTCTTCCCTGGCCCCGTCCCGGAAATAATCCTCTATACTTCCGTCAGTGAAATAGCCGAAGGCGCGGTTATCCGTAATATTGGCGGCAAAAAACTCCCGCAGCTCTTCGCCTGACTTGAGATAGCTGCCCGAGCCGATGAGGGACACTGAATGACCCGCTTGCTCAAGCGCATCCACTGCCCGCTGCAGAACGGTTTGAAACGGGGCGCCGTGGGTTCCGTCAAAAGCAACATACAGATTGCCGCTTCCCTTCTCACTGGCGAGCTGAAGCAGGGAAGCGGCAATCGCTGAATAGCCTTCCCGGAGCACTGCGGGAGGAGCAGCCAAGGGGATGTCGTCCTGCGGAACAGGAATGGGGCTGCGTACAAGGTTGACTGGTCGTTTAACAAACATGGGGAACTCACTCCTTCTAAGGGTCTACAACCATTGTAAGGAGTCCTTGCGGGATTATCTTTGAATACGGCGTCTGATTTTTTGTACAATCCGGACATTTGGTGATGATTAGCTCAGGTTCTGTCTTCCGTCTGTAAACTGCGATCTGCGGAACCGGGCGGGGGAGACACCAAGCTGCTTGGTGAATACGCGGGTGAAATAGTGCACAGACTCGAAGCCGCAGCGCTCGGCGATATCTTTGATAGGGTAGTCGGTGTGCAGCAGCCAATCCTTGGCTTGTTGGATTCTTCGTTCCTGAATATAATGGACGAAAGTCTGGCCCAGGCATGCCTGGAAGATCCTCGACAGATGGCGTGGAGAGATATCCAGTTCCAGGGCCACTTGGGCCATGTGCAGCGGGGAGGACAGATTGTCGCGGATATAGCGCTTGGCCCGTTCCAAATGGCGGTGTTCCCCGCTGTCCTCCTTCATTGCCCCGGCCTGCAGATGGGGTTCGGGGGAGAACGCCTGCGGGAACGAATGCAGCAGAGCAAGCGCCAGATGATTCATCGGCAGCCTGGACACCCCCGCTTCGCTCTCGGCCAGGCTGAAGAGGGTCCGCCAGATTCGGGCAGAGAGTGCGGCAGCTTCATGCGGGGCTATGGCCTGCCCTCCGGCGGCGAGTTCCTGAAACGGCTTGCGGCCGTCCGCAGAGCTTAAGGCTTCGTCGACTTCAAAGGCAATGAAGAACAGGACCAGCCCCTGCTCACTGCGGATCTGGTGCCAGATGCCCGGACGTGAGCAGAACAGGGTTCCCGGCTCCAGGGGGAAGAGCGCATCGTCATCCTGGTAGGAGCCGATGCCTTGCTGAACATAACAGACTTCAAAAAAAGAATGGCGGTGCAGGGAATTATTATAATGATTCGGCATGAAGCCCCAGTAATGAATATGAAATGAGGTTTGTCCGTCACTGATATTTGAGATATGCTGATTCAAAAGTGCATTGGCTTTGCGGTACGCCAGGCGCATGGCGGGACCTCCTCATGGTGTAGGCTTCAATGAAATGATAACGTTTGCTTATGATTCTATCAGACATCAGGAGGGAACTCTATGTTTACCATATTGATCGTGGATGATGAGAAAATTGAACGGGACGGCATCCGGGGGCTGATCGCTAACATGAATTACGAGCTGCGGGTTATCGAAGCGGAGAACGGGGAGAAGGCGCTGGAGTATGTTCGTCTGAACCCGGTGGACATCCTGCTGACAGATATTAAAATGCCCTTCATGGGCGGTCTGGAGCTGGCGGAGCAGGCAAGCCTGGCGCAGCCCTCCCTGGAAATTATTATCTACAGTGCTTACGGGGAATTTGACTATGCCCGCCGGGCGCTCTATACCAATGCTTCCAGCTATCTGCTGAAGCCGATTGATATTGAGGAGTTCGCCGGGGTGATGTCAGGCGTGATACAGAAATGCGCGGATAAGGCCACCCAGCAGCGCCGCACTGCCGAGATGATGCAGGGGTATCAAAAGGGCCTGGAGTATGAAAGGGAGAAGTGGCTGACCGATGTGCTGAACGGGGTTCAGGTGATCGCGGATGATGCCGCTCTGCCGTTTGGAGGGCAGCCGGCCGCTCTGCTGCTGATTGATTTCAAGGAGCGTTTCTTTGACCGCAGCTACGAGGCATTTGAACAAGCGGCAGAGCAGCTTACAGCCGGTGAATATGAGCTGCTGAACCTGAATGAATATCAAAGTGTGCTTATGGTCCCTTGCCCAGGCAGCGGCGGACAGAAGAGGATCAGGGAGATGAGTGAAGCGCTGGCGGATCGGATCGCGGATCGCTTTTACCGGCATTGCTGCATCGTATTCAGCCCCATGATCTCCGATTGGCAGGAGGTTTCAGCGTGTTATGAGCAGATGGAGCAGACGCTGGACTACAAATTCTTTTTTGAGGATACGGTGGTGCTGTTTGCTGGAGATGATCTGGCGGGCCGTGTCCCGGAATTCGTCAGCACCGAGACGCTGATGGCGGATATCAACCAATTCATTAACCATGGGGAATATGCAGGCGCAGCCAAAAGCATTGAGCTTCTGTTCAGCCACTTGAGCCGGAACGGCGGATCTTCTGCAATCTATGTCAAGTATCTCTGTTCGGACCTGGTGCGGAATGCGTTTGAACAATCAGCCCGCAGGCAGAAGGCGGATTTCCAGCAAACGGTAGAGCGTATCTTCAAAAGCGATTCGATTCTCGGGGTGAAGCAAGTGCTGCTGCAGGCGCTCTCGGAAATAGAACCGGACAACGGCGCTCCCGATGAGAGCAAACGCCATATTGTCCAGCAGGTCATCCGGATTGTGGAGAAGGATTTCAGGGAGGATATCAGTCTGGAGGTCATCGCCGGGCGCGTATCGCTTAATCCCAGCTACCTGAGCCATTTATTCAAGAAAGAAACCGGACAGAGCCTGATCAAATTCATTACTCAGCAGCGTCTGGAACAGGCACGGCATCTACTGGATAGCACCAATATGAAAATCGTCGATATCGCTGAACATGCCGGCTACTGGAGCTCCTCCTACTTCTGCCAGACCTTTAAAAAATATTACGGCATCAGTCCGCAAAAATATCGTGAAATACTGGACGAATAATAGTACGAATTATTGGAGAGCACCTGCGGGTGCTTTTTACTTCCAAATTAATTGACGCGTATCCAAAGAATTTGGGATTTCGCTACCTTCCAGGCTAATTTACAATTTAACTGTAAGCATGAAAGCGTTTTATAACAAAGTTTGGGAGGGGCATCTATGAGATTGAAGAAAATTCGTGTTATGGCCTTGCTGCTGTCCATGGTAATGGTGCTGGGAGTGCTGGCGGCCTGCGGCAGCAGTCCAAAGGAGGAGAAGGTTGCTGCGCCCGCCGGCAGTGAGTCCACGAATGCCGGAGGCAATGAACCATCCGCCACCGCCAAGGAGGACGATGGACCCTTCAGCAAATATGAAGAACCCGTTACCGTGTCTCTGGGGAGACAGGGCGTATCGGGGAATAACCTGCCGGCAGGAGATACGCTGGAGAATAACAAGTATCTGAAATATGTCGAGGACCGCCTGAATGTAAAGGTGAAATACGATTTCTCGGTAGAAGACCAGGATGCGTATAACCAGAAGGTTACCCTGGCGATCTCGAGCAATTCCCTGCCGGACATTCTGGTGGTGGATGAGCAGCAGTTCAAGAGAATGGCCAAAGCGGGTATGCTGGCCGATCTGACCGAGTTATACGATCAATATGCCTCGCCGCTGATTAAAGATTATTACAATTCCTACACAGGAGACCGGGTGCTGAACACCGGAAGAATCGACGGCAAGCTGATGGCGCTGCCCAATACCAACATCGACGGCAATTATCAGCTCCTGTGGATACGCCAGGACTGGCTGAACAAGCTGAAGCTTGAGACGCCCCGTACCATGGATGAAGTTAAGACTGTGATTAAGGCGTTCAAGGAGCAGGACCCTGACGGTAACGGGAAAGCGGATACCGTTGGTCTGCTTGGCGATAAAAGTGTGGTTGCAGACGGCGGCTTCTTCACCTTCGATCCGATCTTCAATGCCAATCATGCCTATCCGAAGAATTGGTTCAAGGATGAGGGAGGAAACATCATCTACGGCTCCACAACGCCAGAGACCAAGCAGGCGCTATCGGAGCTGAGAGAGATGTATGCGGACGGGTTGATTGACAAAGAGTTCTTGACCCGGAAATACGAGGATAATGCCGGGCTGGTATCAGGCGGCCGGGCCGGTATCCTGTTTGCCCCCTGGTTCGGAGGCTGGGCGTTGTCTGATGCGGTGAAGGCCAACCCGGAAGCGGATTGGGTGCCGCTGGCTGTGCCGCTGGACGGAGACGGCAAACGGAATATCGTACCATCCACTCCGTCGGGAACCTTCATGGTGGTGAACAAGAAGGCGGAGCACCCCGAAGCTGCCTTGAAAATGCTCAGCGTGGAGTATGAAGGCATCCGCCTGATTGATCCGGTTGCACAGGAGCTGTATAAGGATCTGGGTGTAGGCTGGCTAAATTATCCGATTAATGTGCAGCTGGATTATCAGGATTCCCTGGCACGCGATGTTCCTATCTATGAGAAGGTGATTAAGGATAAGAAGCTGGACGATCTGCCGGCCCGCATCCTGCCGAGAGTCAAGGCGGTCTTGAAGAATAATGAAAATCCGAAAAAGGATATTCCGGCTTATGCCGATTCACTGGCCTTCTATACTGCCGCCTCCATCACCGGAGCGAAAGAAATTGTGAAGGTGGAGCCTGTGTTCTACGGCAAGACGGAAGCGATGCTTAAAAAGGGAGCCAATCTGGAAAAACTCGAAAACGAGACCTTTTTGAAAATCATTACCGGCACTTCTCCCCTTGAAGAATTCGACAAGTTCGTGGAGACCTGGAAGAGCATCGGAGGGGAAGAAATCACCAAAGAGGTTGCTGAGGCAGTTGAGTCACCATGAGAAGCAGAGCTTCTATCTGGAATTACCACCTGATGCTGCTCCCCGGCATATTGCTGCTCATAGCATTCAGTGTAGTTCCGATGTTCGGAATCGTGATTGCCTTTCAGGACTTTCAGCCTACGCTGGGCATCTTCCACTCGGAATGGGTGGGCTGGGAGAATTTTGAGTATATGTTCAGCCTGCCGGACAGCAGGCTGATTCTCGGAAACACCCTGAGCATTGCACTGATGAAAATCATTGCCGGATTGACCGTTCCCTTTGTATTTGCACTGCTGTTCCATGAAGTGGCGAATATTAAATTCAAGCGTACCATCCAAACGATTGTGTACCTGCCCCATTTCATGTCCTGGGTCATTCTCTCAGGGGTGCTGATTAACCTGCTCAGTCTGGACGGCATTATCAATCAGATGATCCAGTGGTTCGGCGGCGATCCGATTATGTTCCTTCAGAGCAATCACTGGTTCCGCTTTGTGATCGTATCGAGCGATGTTTGGAAGGAATTCGGCTTCAATACGATCATCTATATCGCTGCCCTGACTTCCATTAACACCAATCTGTATGAAGCAGCCGCCATTGACGGAGCAAACCGGTTCCAGCGCTTAACCAATATTACGATTCCGGGTCTGATGACCACGGTGATTCTGCTGGCGACCTTAAGCCTCGGCAATGTGCTGAATGCGGGCTTCGAGCAGATTCTCAACCTGTATAATCCGATTGTCTATGAGTCGGGGGATATCATTGATACTTATGTATACCGTTCAGGATTGCTTGAAATCCAGTATGGACTGGCAACAGCGGTAGGCCTGCTCAAATCGGTCGTAAGCTTTGTGCTGATTGCCGCTTCCTATGGTCTGGCTGCCCGGTTTGCCAACTACCGTATTTTCTGACAGAGGTGATTTGCTGTGATCCGTGGAACCAGCCGGACTGTTGATATTGTGATTTATTGTATTCTAACCGTGATTGCTTTTCTCTCCTTGGCCCCCGTACTGAATACCTTGGCTATTTCGTTCAGCGGCAAGGTGGCGGCCATGTCGGGTCAGGTCTTCTTCTGGCCGGTTGATTTCAATCTGGAGGCCTATAAGTCGGTCATCAGTGACCGGAGCTTCTTCACTTCCTTTGGCGTATCTGTGAAAAGGGTGCTGCTCGGAGGAGTCATCAATCTGCTGGTTACGGTGCTGATGGCCTATCCTTTATCGAAATCGAACAAACATTTTCCGGGCAGAAATATCTATATGTGGTTCGTTATCTTCTGTATGCTGTTCAACGGTGGGCTGATCCCGTGGTATATGACGATCAATACGTACGGGCTGCTCGATTCCATCTGGGCGCTTGTGCTGCCTACCGCCGTTCCGGTATTTAATGTGATTCTGCTGATGAACTTCTTCAAGGGCGTTCCGAAGGAACTGGAGGAGGCTGCCGGGATGGACGGGGCGGGGGCGTGGAGAACGCTGGTGACGATTTATATCCCCATCTCCCTGCCCTCACTGGCGACAGTCACCCTGTTCTCGGTCGTCGGCCACTGGAATGCGTTTTTTGACGGGATGATCCTGATGAACCACAAGGAGAATTGGCCGCTGCAAACGTATATCCAGCAATTGATTATCAGCGTGAATTCGATCATGAACACCACCGATCCGGAAGAGATCAAGCGTCTGTCGAATATGTCGAGCCAACTGCTCAATGCGGCCAAGGTGATGGTCTCGATGATTCCAATCATGCTGATCTATCCGTTTCTGCAGCGGTATTTCGTCAGTGGAATCGTGCTCGGTGCCGTCAAAGAGTAAGCGTAAACTGCATGTAAGCGGGTGTCCCGTAAGCCGGAAACGGCTGGGGACACCCCTTTGTTGTTTCGGGGCAGGGCTCATGCGGCGGGCCGCCGCTTTTACAGATTGTTATTTGCCGGGGGCAATGCTACGTTATAAGGACAAGAGGCTTAAGACAGGAGGGGTAGATCTGGAGCGCCGAGGCCGGTTCATCAGGAATTTAAGAATTAAGCATAAGCTGTTTGTCTCTTATTTACTCGTTATCATTATTCCGCTCAGTGTGCTTGGCTGGTATTCGTATGATCAATCCAGGAGTCTGCTCGTTCAGCAGGCCCGGCTGACCTTAACCGACAATGTGTCGGAGATCGCCGCCAATCTGGATTATAAGTTCAGCAAGCTCAATGCCGCGCTGGACTCGTTCACCTTTAACTCCAGTGTAGTGTCCGTCTTCAACAATGATTACTCGGACAATTATTACTATATGTACAATGATCTGAACACCATCGTGGAGCCGCTGTTCAATACGCTTCTGTTCCTGAACGAAGAGATCCGCCAGCTGACGGTGTATACAGGGAACAACATCACGGAACGGAAGAATACGATTCTGCCGATTAGCACCGTATCCGGGAAGCCATGGTATGAAGCGGCGATGGCCAGCGGCCAGACGCATTGGATCAAGGAGGGTACTGCCTTGTCCGCAGTGCGTAGGATGGTGGGCGGCTCGGGAACGCAGTATGACAACCTGATCTACTTAGGCTTTGACAGCAAGGATATGTTTGCGGGTCTGACCAATGTGGTCTCCGGTGAGTACGGCGTCCTGGTCGAGAATGGAGCGGGGGAGCCTGTGTATGACTATCACAACGGGTTGCCGTCCTTTGAATCGGCTAAGGCAGCGGAAGAGCGCGCGAGCGATTTCATCGTCATCTCCCAGACGCTGGGCGTGACGGGCTGGAAGCTTGTCTTTTATATGCCCAAGAACTCGATCGGTGTCGATGCCAAGACGATTCTCCGCGCCACCATGCTCACGGTCGGGATTTGCCTGCTGATTCTGGTGCCTGCGGTCTGGCTGTTGTCGAATGCATTCGTGAGAAGGATCTACCGTCTGAACCGCACGATGAAAAGGGTGACCCGTGGGGACCTGCATGTGGATATTGTGGTCGATTCCAATGACGAGATCGGCGAGCTGACCTCGCGGTTCAAGGATATGCTGCAAAGTCTGAATGAGCTGTTCAATGAAGTCTACCGCAGCAAGGTTGTGCAGAAGGACGCGGAGCTGAAAGCGCTTCAGGCCCAGATCAATCCGCATTTCCTCTATAACTCCCTGTCGCTGATCAACTGGAAGGCTATAAGCATTAAAGCGTATGATATCAGTAAAATCACCACAACCCTCTCCAAATTTTACCGGACGACTCTGAACAGGGGGCAGGATGTCATTTGCGTTCATGATGAACTGGAGAATACGAAATCTTATATTGATCTGCAGCTGATTATGCATGACCACAGCTTCGATGTAGTCTACGAGGTGGACCCGGAGGTGCTGGGCTATCACATGATTAAGCTGATTATGCAGCCTATTGTAGAGAATGCGATTGAGCACGGCGTGGACAACAAGCGGGAGGGGCGCGGCAGAATCAGCCTGCGGGCTTGCTTCGAGGAAGATACGATTGTGTTTGGCATTGAAGACAACGGTCCGGGAATGACTCAGGAGACGATGGATACGGTATTAAGCAGGCAATCCAAATCGTATGGACTGTTCAACGCCCAGGAGAGAATCCGGATTTATTTTGGCGAGGCGTACGGGATCACGATCCACAGCGAAATCGGCCAGGGTACGACCGTGACGGTGAGAATTCCCAAGAGGACCACGTGAGAAGCGCTTGCCCTGTGTATCTTCATTAGCGGGACTTTAGGTCTGGAGCATAAATTCCGAAAAAAAGGTATAATGTTACTAAATTATGTCCCCCATTTTCTCAGAGGAGGCTCTAGCTTTGTCCGACACTCTATTTAAGCACTTGTACTTGCGGTCCTCAATAGGATATGCGGCAGTAGCCATTACGGATGGTACTATGCTCATGGCCAACCCTGCGCTTTGCGGGATGTTTGGATACACCGAGACCGAACTCAAGGAGCTGCGTTACCAGGATATCGTCTTTCCGGATGAAGGGTATACCCTGGATCACGGGCAGATTATGAATGCTTTAATAAACAGTCCTGATATGGCTGTAGATACCGACAAGCGGTTCGTACATAAGAATGGTGAGATGCTCTGGGTTGCCCTGCATCTTTTTCTGATCATTGATGAACAGACTGGAAGTCCCTCCCATTTGCTTGCGGAGATGACGGATATTACCGCGCGCAAGCTGGCGGAGAAGAAGATAGAGGAGGATCGCCAGCTCTTCGAGCTGATTACGGAGCACACCCCGGACATGATCTCATTCGCCGATCCCGATGGAACGCTGCGCTACGTCTCCCCGTCAGTCGAAACGCTGCTCGGCTACCCGGCAAGTGACATGATCGGCCGCAACAAAACGGATTATTACCATGAAGCGGATGCGCTGGAAATGACCGAGCCGGGGAAGCTCTACTCTGACAGTGACACCTTTACACGCAGGGTCAGGCATAAGGACGGCCATTACCTTTGGACCCAGAGCTCCTTTCAGGTGGTACGGAATCGTGAAGGCGAAGTGCGGCAAATCCTGACGATTGCCCATGACATCACCGAGCGGAAAAAGGTTGAAGATATGCTGGCTGCTGCGCAGGAGTTAGGACAAATGGGCTCCTGGGAGTGGAATTCTGTATATGAGCAGCTGATCGTCTCCAGCCAGCTGATGGCTATCTTTGAATTAGGCGGGAATTGCGGAAATCATACCGTGGTTCATTATACTCAGCTGTTTGACTGTGTAGTGCCGGAGGACCTGGACAGATTGCGCGAAGAGCTGCATTATACGCTGAAGTCTGGGGCTAAGGGCGAGGCGATTTTCAGGGTGAAGGGGAGTGAGGAACGTAAGTCTATCTACGCGCACTGGGAGGTGATCCTGGATGCCTCCGGTAAGGTTCAGCTGATCCGCGGTATGGTGCAGGATGTGACCGAGCGTGAGCGGATGGAGGAGCAGCTGCGTGAGAGCGAGAACCGGTATAAGTCGCTTTTCGAATATAACCCGTCTGCTATCAGTGCCATGGATCTGCAGGGATACATACAGTCAATGAATGCCAGTCTGGAGCAGCTGACAGGATACAGCAGGGAGACCCTGATGCATTCCAGTTACTGTGAGATTATTGAAGAGGATGAGCTGGAGCATGTGAATATGCGGTTTCTGGCGGCAGCCGGAGGCATGGCCCAGACCTTCGATACCCGGGTGATCCGTCACGACGGCGAGAGGGTGGAGGTAGGGATGATTTATGTCCCTATGCTCATTGATTCTGAAGTGGTCGGCGTATTCGCCATTACCAGTGATATTACAGAGCCTAAGCGGTATCTGGAGCAGATTGAGAAGCTTAGTTACGAGCATGCGCTGATCCTGAACTCTGTATCTGAGGGGATTTTTGGCATGAATCTGGAGGGGGAGACCGTATTTATCAATCCCGCTGCGTCGGTCATGCTCGGATATAACCCTGGGGAGCTGGCCGGCAATATCAAGCTGCATACGATAGCGCAGACCTGGATGGACGGCGAGCTGTATCCCGGAGGACACCGGACGCTGGCGGAGCTGCTGAAGACCAACCTCTCTTATGAGCAGGAGCAGGAAGGGATCTTCTGGCGTCAGGACGGCTCCAGCTTCCTGGTCAAATACCGGATGACGGCATTATATGATAACGGAGAGCACAAGGGGGCGGTGGTTGTTTTCCGGGATATTACCGAGGAGAAGGCTGTGGAGCGTGCCAAGGAATCTGCGGAGAAGGCTGACCGGGCCAAGTCTGAGTTCCTGGCGATTATGAGCCACGAGCTGCGTACGCCGATGAATGGAATTATCGGGATGGCTGATCTCCTGTCGGGAACAGAGCTTACGGAGGAACAGCAGTATTACACCCAGATTATCAATAAAAGCGGTGCCGCGCTGGTACATATTCTCAACGAGGTGCTGGATTTCAGCAAAATTGAATCCGGCATGATGACGCTGGATCTGCAGCCGGTCGATATCCGGCAGGTCGTTCAGAACGTCTGTGAGCTATTCTATCCGCGTATCCAGGAGAAAGGGCTGGTTCTGCGCAGCCATATTGAGCCCGATCTTCCGGCTGTTGTCATCACCGACGAAACCAGGCTGAGGCAGGTGCTGGTGAACCTCGTCGGCAATGCGGTCAAGTTCACGGAAGAAGGCGAGGTTAGCGTCTGTGTGAAGCTGGAGGCTGCCGGGGAGCCAGGCTCGCTGATTCTGAGGTTCTCGGTAACCGATACCGGTATAGGCATTCCGCAGGGCAGCCGGAACCTGTTATTCCAGTCCTTTTCCCAGCTGGACCCATCAATCAACCGCAAGTACGGCGGGACGGGACTGGGTCTGGCGATCAGCAAGAAGCTGGTGGAGCTGCTGGATGGCGCCATCGGTGTGAACAGCGTCGAAGGAGAAGGCTCGGAGTTCTACTTCACCATCGGCGTGATGTATTCGGTGGAGGAGCAGGGCCAAGCGCTGCTGGCAGGAGTTGCTGCCACTCAGGAGTATAAGGGTGGTGTTTTCAATCTGGATTATCCCGAAAGTCAATACGGGCCGTTGTCCATTCTTATCGCGGAGGATCATCCGGTGAATCAGCAGATCCTGCAGACTTTTCTCAAAAAGCGCGGCTACACCTCTGACCTGGCAGTGAACGGGGAACAGGCGGTAGAAGCTGTACGGTCCCGGCATTATGATCTGGTGTTCATGGATATTCAGATGCCGGGCATGGACGGGATTGAAGCCACCCGGCAGATCCGCGAGGCGATGGGGCTGTCCCCGGTGATTATTGCTGCCACTGCCTTTGCCCGTAAGGAAGATGAAGAGATGTGCCTCCGGGCAGGAATGCAGGACTTTATTCCCAAGCCGATCCGTGGAGATGAGCTGGACAGAGTGCTGAGGGAATGGTCCGGCAGCATCCGCAGATAGTTCTGTAATGTGAAAAGCCGGATAACCGGCAGGCAAAGCAAGCGCTATTCACGTTGACAGCTTTCCCTTGTCTGCATTACTATTATATAAATCGTAAATATTACGAATAAATAATGGCAAGCGAAAGGGTCAATAGAGTGAAAACGATGAAGCGCGGAGATTTCCTGCTGATTCTCATTGTATTGCTGGCCGCCGGTTCCATCTACGGCTACAAGTGGTTCTCTAACCACAATCATCCGTATAAGCAAGGGGAGCTGGAGGCTGTTATCACCGTGAACGGCAAAGCCTACAAGACTGTACAGCTGACCAAGGAAGAGCAGATTATTGATATCCGCACCCGATATGGCCATAACACGCTGAAGGTATACGATTATGGTATTCAGATGACCTATTCGGATGCTCCGCTGACCATTGCGCTGGACATGGGATTCATCTCCCGGCCGAAGCAGCAGATTATCTGCATTCCGGCCCGTCTCCTGGTGGAAATCTCGAACCCTGAGTCTTCGCTGGAGGATGACGACGCGCTGGATGCGGTCATCTAGTCAAGGCTGGAGCTCTGTCCATGCCGCTGCGGCATCGGCGTTCGTGTACACATAAGGTGTGGACGGTGCTGCCACTGCGGTTATGCTCTGCGGAGCGATCTGCAGAGTCTCCACTCCCTCATGGAGCGTCACATGAAGCTTGCCCCGAACCTCAATCCAGGTATCGGCGGGCAGGCTTATTTGTGTACCCGGCGCAAGAAGAATGCCGAAGGGGGTGGCATCTGCCGTACAGCATTGGACCAGGAAGCGGCTGACCGCGTAGCCGGATTGGCCGGACCCCTGCGGCTCACGGTACAGGAAGCCTGATACAGAGATCTCCTTACCCTCGAACTGCGATTTGTACAGATTAAGGGCGCCCAGCGTTTCCGAGAAAATCTCAGGGAATACAGGGATGACGGGCTGCCTGTAGAGCTGTCCTGCCAGCTCTGCAAATTCGGCCTCATAGGGGTTGGCCGGTGTGAAGCTAGCACCGCTGCCGGGCTCAATGGCAGTGTAAGACAGCGTAAGGCCCTTCTTGGCCGCTGCGGCACTGCCGAGTGCCCGGTCGGGCAGCAGGAACCCGAGCAGCAGCGGGAGCAGGAACAGGCTGTACAGCGCGGAGCTGCCCAGGAATGAACGGGGCAGGCGGTGCTCGCAGTCGCAGAGGGCGGAGCTTCGGCCAAGCACAGCCTGGAGCCCGAGGCTGAGCGCCATCAGGGAGAGCGGAACCGGGCATAACCGGATCCAGCGGGCCAGCTTAGGAGCAACATAATAATGGAGGGCGTCCTGCTGGACCAGATGTCCGATATAGAGGGCGAAGGCGAGCAGAATAACTGCCCTGAGTACATAGTGAAACCGGATGCTTCCGGAGCTATTCATACAGATCCTCCTTCAGATATTCGGAAATTCAGGGCAGCTACAGCCAGAATGAAGCCAGCACGGAGCTGGTGAAGACGGCCGTGGCAATGAGGAAGAACAGGTACAGGGCAAATCTGGTTTTGAACAGCGAGAGCAGCATCAGGGCGTTCTTGAAATCGAGCATCGGTCCCAGCACCATGAAGGCGAGCAGCGCCCCGGCCGGGAAGGTATGCAGGAAGGTGGACGCAACGAAGGCGTCGGAGGTGGAGCAGAGCGAGAGTGCGAAGGCCAGTCCCATCATGAACACGTAGGAGCCGAGCGGACGGTCTCCAATGGCGGACAGGCTGCTCTGATTCATGAAGGTCTGGATGCCCGCAGTCAGCAGACAGCCGATGATCAGGAATTTGCCCATCTCAAAAAAATCATCCGCCGTATGCACCAGGACCGCCGCCGCCCGGCCCCCGCGTAGTGTACCATGCGGCTCTTCGCTTCCCTCCCGGCGGATGGACAGGCGTAGCGGCGATCTGCGGACGGTGCCGTAGATGATCAGACCAATGCATGCCGCTACGGCAAAAGCCAGTCCCATCCGGGTGTAGGCCAGCTCCGGATGGGAGCGGAAGGCCGTCAGGGTCGCCCCGTAGACGACTGGATTGAGGATCGGGCCGGACAGAATGAAGACGATGGCCACGTAGAGCGGCATACCCTTGTGCATGAGGCGGCGGACCAGCGGAATCATCCCGCATTCACAGACGGGGAAGAGTATCCCGAGCAGGCAGCCGAAGAGAATAGCCGGAACTGCGCGGCGCGGTATCCAGCGTGAGATCAGCTCGTCCGGCACGAAGACGCGGAGCAGAGAGGAGAGCAGTGCGCCCAGCAGGACAAACGGCAAGGCCTCCAGCAGAATGCCGAGGAATGCGGTTTTGAACGTGTCGACATAGCCGTTGTCCAGCAGGCTTAGATGCCCGGGCAGCCACAGGCTGCCCGCTGTGAGCAGAAAAGCGGCGGAAAAGAGCAGCGGCAATATTTTAAACGGTGTAAGGGTTGTCAAGGGTGCATCGGCTCCTTCCCGCACAGGGTTCTTAGCTGAATAACGCTGACCAGCTGCGGCTGATTGCCTTCTCGTCCAGATTCAGACCGATGCAGACGATATAAGGCTGGCCCGGGTAGCTTGAAGCCTCCCAGGAGATACGGTTACCTGCAAGCTGCACCAGCTGCACGGAATCCCGGCCTGCAAGCCGCACATGGCCCTTGGCCCGGAGCAGACTGTAGCCCCATTGCCGCAAAAAATGCTCCAGCTCCTCCTGGCGGAGGCTTCCGGCCCATGCCGGGGGAACGGTTAACGTCACTGCTGCCACTTGGGAAAAAGAGCCGTCCGCCTCGGATTCAGGCTCATGTACTGCCGTTGCGCTGCCGCCGCTGCTGCTACTTCCCGTGCTCATCCGCTGGAGGACGTTGCCGCTGATATTGCCGGGGCCGCGCCGGGGAGCAGAGCCCTTAAATCCGCGGGCGGCGATGCCTGTCAGCAGCGGGGCGAGATTAATCTGGCTGTAGTGGGTGAAGACAATCTCTGATTCCGAATTTTGCTTGTAGACCATCTTTTCAATCTTCCAGAGGGTCTCCGGTTCTACCAGATCGCTTTTGTTGACGATGATGAGATCAGCGGTAGTGATCTGCTTGCGCAGGGTGCGGACGAGCTGCTTGTCGGACGAGAAGCGGCTGCTGTACTCCAGCACATTCTCGGCATCCAGCAGCGTAATGGCGTGGTGCAGCTGCAGCCGGTCTGCAAGCGCCGGCGCCAGCAGCGACTTCGCGATCTCGTCCGGATCAGCTACCCCTGTAAGCTCGATGTAGATGATATCCGGGCGGCGTACCAGCAGGGCGGTCAGGCTGCGCGGCAGCTCCTCCTTGCGGCTGCAGCAGATGCAGCCGTCCAGCAGCTTTTCCACACTTGTGCCGGTACTCTCCTGCAGGATATAGCCGTCCACATCTTTTGCGCCCAGCTCATTCATGATAACCCCCGGGTTCAGCCCTCTGCACTGGCTCTCCTTCAGCAGACTCAGCAGCAGGGTTGTCTTTCCGCTCCCCAGAAATCCGCTCAGTATAATCACAGGTATCTTCATGGCTCACTCTCCCGCTCCAATAGTACCGTCCCCATAAGAAGGCGGCCAAGCCGCTTCCGCTTGTAATTCCATCTATACGTCAAGCTTATTCAGGAAAGAACACTAATCTAAGAGAGCCCAAATGTTCCTGGACAGCTGTTGACAGCGGAGGGCGGGAGCGTGTAGAATGTGTAAATCGTAATAATTACGATTAAATAGAAGGGAGCTTGATTGAAATGAGAGTAATCGTTACTTTGGCCTGTACGGAGACGGGCGACCGCAACTATACCACCACGAAGAATAAGAGAACGACACCGGAACGCTTGGAGATGAGAAAATATTGCCCGCGCCTGAAGCGTGTCACACTGCACCGGGAGACCCGCTAAGCTGTGGAATGTCTTAGTAGCCCATCGGATTTCAATTCGCGAAAATCACTTCTAATCGCTGGCTGTGAGTTTGCCGCGCCCCGATTAGAGTGTAAGGGCTAGGCTTAATTGTAATCCGTACAACTAAATCGCCGGATGTGCCGCCGAATCTCTGTTTAACTGTAGTTCGTGCAATTAAAATGCCTCTATACCTGGATTTTCGCCCATTTGGGCTAATCTAGTTGTACAGAATACAGTTAGAAGAGGAAAGCCTTCCGTTTCACTGTTTTTAGTTGCACAGAATACACTTATCTCTGGTGGTTCGCTATGAACAGAATGCCTTTTTGAAAATATAATCTACAAGGAGAATACAATGGATAAAATTCCTGTAACAGTGCTAAGCGGATATCTTGGCTCCGGCAAGACTACACTGCTCAATCATATTCTGCATAATCGTGAGGGCCTGAAGGTGGCCGTGATCGTCAATGATATGAGTGAAGTGAATGTGGATGCGAATCTGGTGAAATCCGGCAGCAGCCTCTCCCGCACCGAGGAGAAGCTGGTCGAGATGTCCAATGGCTGCATCTGCTGCACCCTCCGCGATGACCTGCTGCGTGAAGTGAATCATCTTGCCTCGGAGGGGCGCTTCGATTACATTCTGATCGAATCCTCCGGGATCAGCGAGCCGGTCCCGGTGGCCCAGACCTTCACTTACCCGAACCCGGAGCTGGATATCGATCTAACGGAGCTGGCCCGGCTGGACACGATGGTTACGGTGGTCGATGCCAACCGCTTCTGGCAGGATTTCGCCTCGGGCGACAGTCTGCTGGACCGCAATATGACGGCGGGCGAAGATGACTTCCGGGATATCGTCGATCTGCTGATCGATCAGATCGAGACCTGTGATGTGCTGCTGCTCAACAAGTGCGATCTGGTGGAGGAGACGGAGCTGAACAAGCTGGAGGCCGTTCTGCGCAGACTTCAGCCGCGGGCGAAGATTATCCGTACGGTAAATGCACAAGTGGAGCTATCCGAGATTCTCAATACGGGATTATTCGATTTCGAACAGACCAGCCAGTCGTCCGGCTGGATCGCTGAGCTTGCCAAGGAGGAGCACACCCCGGAGACTGAGGAATACGGCATCACCTCCTTCGTCTACCGCCGGAGAACGCCGTTCCATCCGCAGCGGCTGAGCTTCTTCTTCAGTAACTGGCCATCCGAGGTCGTCCGGGCGAAGGGATTAGTCTGGCTGGCGGCCAGTGGTGATCTGGCAGCGACCATCAGCCAGGCAGGGCCGTCGATCCAGTTCGGTCCTGCCGGTTATTGGCTGGCTACCCTGCCGGAGGAGCAGCAGCAGGAGGTGCTGGCTGCGGAACCGGATGTGCTGGCGAAGTGGGACGAGCAGTGGGGAGACCGGCTGAATGAGATCGTCTTCATCGGAGTTCAGATGAACCGAGAGGATATCGAAGCCCGCCTGGACCGCTGCCTGCTGACCGCAGAGGAGATGAACCAGGACTGGACGGCATTCAACAACCCGCTTCCTTGGCATGTAGAGGAGCTGCTTGCGGCGGGGCAGGAATAACTTCTTCTGTAAATGATAGTCTGGAAAGCCGGAATCCTTTGTGTGGATTCCGGCTTTGTGCTGTATAACAGCTAGGTGCCTTGAGGGTATGTGGGGCAAATGTGAATGTATGCGGAAAACCGAACACATTGCACTGTTGCGAGGGGCGCGGGCCAAATGTAATCAAAAAACCGGACACATTATGTGGTCGCGGAGCCGCAGGGGCCATTTGCCTGGATTAGGCGAGGTTAATCAGTGTGATTACGATTAATTTGTTGTTTTGGGTTTACAAATCGTAATGATTACGATAATATCAATGAAGTCGAAACATAATCGTAAATATTACGAATAATAATCAATACTTAGTTTGTTTAATCCATGGAACATACTTGAGCCAACTCAACAAGTGCCCAACAGCAGACGCGGCAGTAACTACGGCAGCAGCCGTAGGACCCAGCACGGAATCAAGCACGGGAGCGTGATGGCAGCGTCACGGGGGGCCGAAAGAAAGGGGGAGGAACGATGATTTTGTCATCCATCAGGGATGTGGTGTTCGGTTACGGGGATGAGCCGGTGATTGACCGCTTGTCGCTGGATCTGGAGGCTGGACAGTTCATTGGAATTACCGGACCGAACGGGGCAGCGAAGACCACGCTGCTGAAGCTGATGTTGGGCCTGCTGAAGCCCTGGAGCGGAACGGTTACTCTGAACCGGGAAATTACCGGAGGGGGCAGGCTTACGGTCGGGTATGTGCCGCAGCAGGTAGCCTCCTTCAATGCCGGATTTCCGAGCAAGGTGATTGAGCTGGTCCGTTCCGGCTGTTATTCAGGGCTGGGATTGTTCCGCCGCTTCACTAAGGAACAGGAGGCGCTCGTCGAGAGCAGCCTGCGGCAGGTGGAGATGTGGGAGTACCGTAACCGGAGAATCGGTGAGCTGTCCGGCGGGCAGAAGCAGCGGATCTGCATCGCCCGCGCGCTGGCCCAGCAGCCGCAGGTGCTGGTACTGGATGAGCCGGTAACGGGGATGGATGCTGCCAGCCGCACCGGGTTCTATGAGCTGATGCGGCATTATGTCAGCCGGCATGGCCGGACCGTCATCATGGTTACACACGGCCTGGAAGAGACGAGTTCCTATCTGGATACCGTGATTACGCTGGAACGCAAGGAGCAGGAGGGCTGGACATGCTTGGTTACGAATTCATGCAACGCGCATTTTGGGCAGGAGGCCTGATCGGGCTGATCGGACCCTTGCTGGGAGTCTATCTGA
The DNA here is from genome assembly GCF_000517965.1 of Paenibacillus sp. FSL R7-277. NCBI lineage: Bacteria > Bacillati > Bacillota > Bacilli > Caryophanales > Paenibacillaceae > Paenibacillus > Paenibacillus sp. FSL R7-277. The sequence goes on along the minus strand of NZ_ASPX01000034.1, from coordinate 82,146 downwards.
TGCTCCGCAGGCAGGTGCTGATGGCCGATACGCTGTCTCATGTCTCCCTTGCCGGAGTAGCACTGGGTTCCGTACTGGGATGGAATCCTGCTCTAAGCGGCTTCGCTGTAGCTATAGCAGGAGGGCTGATTATTGAACAGCTGCGCCGCTCTTACCGTACCTACAGCGAGCTTCCGGTTGCTATTATTATGACCTCCGGCCTGGCGCTGGCCGTCGTGCTGATGAGCCTGAAGCAGAATCTGACCAAGAGCTTCAGCTCCTATCTGTTCGGCTCCATTGTTGCCGTAAGTGATACTCAGCTTAAACTGATCGCCGTGGTGGCTGCAGCCGGTCTTCTCTATTTCATTATTCTGCGCCGCCCATTGTACAGCCTAACCTTCGACGAAGAGACGGCCGCTATCAGCGGTGTCCGTACCGGGTGGTTGTCCTTCTCGTTCGCCGTCCTAACCGGTATGACCGTTGCCGCAGCTATGCCGGTGGTGGGTGTGCTGCTCGTATCCGCTCTGATTGTGCTGCCCGCTTCTATAGCGCTGCGGATTGCATCGGGCTTCACGGCAGCCATAATGATCTCCGTCAGTGTGGGGCTGACCGGTGTGTTCAGCGGGCTTACAGCCTCCTACTATATCAACACGCCTCCAGGAGGCACGATTGCACTCATTCTGCTGGTATTTTTGCTGATAGCCATTGCAGTACAGAAGCTGATCAGGCTGCGCAGCCGCAGCCAGTATTCATCTCAAGCCAATGAAGAAAAGGGGGCTCACAACATATGTTGAAATTCAAATCCATAGCAATATCCAATTCAAGCGCACAGTCCACATTCACATTCAGAATCCGTCAGCTTGCCGCCTTGTCCCTGACCGCCATGCTGGTGATCTCCGGCTGCGGCAACAACACTGCGACGAAAGCCGCTTCAACCAGCAGTCCGGCGGCTTCACCATCGGCTGCGGCCGAAGCTTCATCTGTACCCGCAGCGGATAAATTGAACATTAAGGTTAGCTTTTACCCGATGTACGAATTCACGAAAAGCATTACCGGCGACCTTGCCAATGTGGAGGTGCTGGTCCCGCCCGGAGTCGAGCCGCATGACTGGGAACCGACTGCTAAGGATATGGCTGATATTTCGGATGCAGATGTGCTTGTCTATAATGGCGCAGGCATGGAGGGCTGGGCGCAGCAGATTGTGGACGGTGCTGCCGGAAGTGATCTGATTACGATAGAGGCGAGTAAAGGACTCCAGATTAATGAAGGGACAGAGCACGAACACGAACATGAACACGAACATGAACACGAACATGAACACGAACACAGCCATGAAGAGGAAGCTGCGGCTGAAGCAGACCACGATCACGGCCATGACCATCAACATGATGAGTCCGCAACTGAAGGAAGCGGTCACGACCATTCCCATAATGATACAGCTGTCAGTGAAGCAGACCATGACCACGACCACGGCGGGCTTGATCCTCATGTATGGCTGGACCCGGTGATGGCTATCCGGGAGGTTAAGACCATTGAAGCAGCACTCTCCGCAGCATTTCCCGGAAATGCTGCTGCCTTCCACGCTAACAGCGATGCTTATATCGCCAAGCTGGAGAAGCTGGATCAGGATTTCAGAGCCGGGCTTCAGAACACGAAGCGTAAGGACTTTATTACCCAGCATGCCGCCTTTGGTTATCTAGCAAAGCAATATGGCTTGACTCAGGTGCCGATTGCCGGATTGTCGCCGGAGCAGGAGCCGTCTGCTGCACAGATGGCCAAGATTGTGGAGTTCGCTAAGGCGAATAAGGTGACTACGATCTTTTTCGAGACCTTGGTCTCCTCCAGTGTCGCTGATACTATTGCCCAGGAAATAGGAGCCAAGACTGCCGTGCTGAATCCAATCGAAGGATTAACAGAGGAAGACGCTGCCCATAATCTGGATTACCTGAGTCTGATGCAGCAGAATCTTGAAGCGCTGATCCAGGCGCTGAACGAATAAGAACGAAGGAGTGATCTATAGTGGCCAAGAAATCTAAGGTTGTGAAGGAACAGAAACGGCAGGTGCTGGTGGCGAAGTACGCTGACAAGCGCAGAGAGCTGAAGGCGGCGGGCGATGTGATGGCACTGCAGAAGCTGCCCCGGGATTCCTCAGCCACCCGCCAAAAGAACAGATGCAGCGTGTCCGGCAGACCGCGTGGCTATCTGAGTACATTCAAGATATCCCGGATCGTTTTCCGCGAGCTGGCGCATAAGGGACAAATTCCGGGCGTTACCAAGTCCAGCTGGTAGGCTGTTAACTTCATAGATGCTATAACGGCAAGACGGCTGATCTCTCTGTGTTACAGGAGCCAGCCGTTTTGCTGTGTCCATAGACTTTGCCGGATCTGGCAGAGTGGACTATGATAGAGAAGAGGGACAGCTATATAGATACATAATCTCAACAGGAAAGAAGGAGCTGCATGACTGAGTATTGGAGTAAAAGATTTGCGCAGGAGGGGATGATCTGGGGGAGTGAGCCAAGCCCGTCGGCAGAATGGGCGAAGCGGAAATTCCAGGAGGCAGGTGTCTCCTCCGTTCTTGTTCCGGGTGCCGGGTATGGGCGGAATACCAAAGTATTCTCTGCTGATTTTAAAGTATACGGCATAGAATTAAGTGAACCGGCGCTTGAGCTGGCCGCAGCATGGGACCCGGGAACTAGCTTTATTGCAGGCTCGGCGCTGGAGCCGCAGCTTAGGCAGTCTGTAGATGCCGTATACTGCTATGATGTTCTGCATTTATTCCTCGCCGGGGACCGCCGCAGGCTGATTGAAGCGAGTCTCCGTCAGGTCAGGACTGGAGGACTGCTCTACTTCACCAGCTTCTCCGACGAAGATCCCCATAACGGCTGCGGGAGAGAGCTGGAGCCGGGCACCTTTGAATATAAAGAGGATAAATATGCCCACTTCTTCAGCGATGCCGATTTGCGGGAGCATTTTGCCGGGACCGAGATTCTGGAGACAGGTTCATTTACCGAGTCGTTGCAGAACCCGCAGGGCGGGACTCATGAATACATACTAAGAACGATCCTTGCGCTCAAACGGTAACTGCCATCTGCGAAAGTAACGTCAACATGGCCCCTCCCTGCGGCGAGAAGGACCCTACTGTGAACCTGATGCTGTGCGTGCTCCTACTTCTTCCTGCGGCTTCCTATTAATGAAGGTTAATGCAGCTCGCAGTCGGCGAACAGGATATGCCGCGGAATGCGGAAGAAATTCTCGGCCTTCTCCTGCAGGGCCAGGGTAGGCAGATGGCAGTGGTGCAGCCACTTGCGGAAGGTGCCGGGATGGACGCCGATCCAGATGCTGACATCGGTTACCGAGAAATCATATACCATGCAGAGTCCGGTCAGAATCGCGTTGTGCTGCGGTGAATGGGCGAGCGTTCTTTTCATGAAACGGGATGGGGTCGGCTGGCACACAATCGGACTTTGCCGCAGAAGAGCTTCATTGAACAGGATATGGGGCGGATAGCCTAAATGGCGGCAGACCTTGTCCAGATTGGTTCTGGAGGGAATGCGTCCTTCATATACCCATGCGCTTACGCTGCGTGAGGAGACGGAGAGCTCTTCTGCGAGACGGGAGAGCTTCATGTCCTTGGCCATCAGGATGGCCAGCAGAACGCGGTTGCGGATCTGGCTGCGTTTGGGGCGGCGAAATCTTTTGACCCGTACGCCTTGTCCAAGATATTTGCGGTTGATCAGAGACCAGGCCTGAATTTTATGTGTTTCTTGCTGATTTTTAGCCATAATACCTCCGGGTGTACTGATTTAATGAAGTGACGGATCATCTAGTTTAGCTGTTATGACTTTACCATTTCATCACGGCATTCGTCCAGAGTGCAAAGCTCCTGTTTTGGTCATGAACCAAGATTGTTTCAGTAATGCTGCAGTTTATGATATATTTTGAGTAATCAATTTCACATTAATCAGACTGGGAGCGGGATAGATGATCAAGCATATTGTTTTCTTCAAATTAAAGGACCGGTCCCCGGACAAGGTCGCAGAGACTGTTGCAGTCCTCCGTAATATGGAAGGAAGAATTCCCCAGCTGCTGTCCATTGAAGTCGGGGCCGATTTGATTCACTCGGAGCGTTCGTTCGATATCGCCCTGGTCACGGTTGTTGCCTCGATGGAGGATCTGCAGGCGTATCAGGTGCATCCGGCTCACAAGGAAGTCATTGCCCATATCAACGAGGTCAAGGAGCTGTCGGTAGCGGTCGATTACGAGATCTGAGACTGCACGACTTGTAAGGCTGGAACCCATTAAGCACGGAAAGCGGTGAGCGGAATGCGTGAGCTTGAGTATCCGATGGAAGCATTGACGTATCTGATTGTTTTTATGGCGGCGTGTGTCGTGATGGTGTTCTGGCTGAAGCGCCGGGGCAGGCGGGGGAAATAACGGCAGTTCATGTTAAGGAAGGTCACTAAATACCGCAGGGTGGAGGGTCAGCTGTGTATTATGTCAACCGGAAGCAAATAGAAGTTATTCTTGAACAGATCCCTGATCTTAATGAAGGTCTAGCACATGCAGCTTCTTCCTGGGACGGCAGTACGCTGCTGGGTCTGGTGCAGGAACGGTGCTTACATCTGGCCGTTGAAGTCGTGACGGATGTGGGCAGCTGTCTGATTGACGGGTTCATTATGCGTGATGCCGGAAGCTACGAGGATATTATATCTATTATCCATGAGGAAAAGGTGCTGGGAGACAGCGGGATCTACGAGGATCTGACTTCGCTTGTAGCCTTGCGTAAGCCGCTGGTTCAGGATTATTTCGTATGGGAACGCAGAGAGCTGCACCCCATGACCCGGACGCTGCCGGATATTCTGGAGAAGTTCGCCTGCGAGGTGCGCAGGTATCTGGATCAGGAGCTGGGCAGCGGGGTCACGGGTTAGCTGAGCCGGGGCTGTGTGCATACAGACAGAAAGGAGGTCCTTTATGGCGAAGAAGGGTCAGGAGAGCGGTTCAACCCGGCGGATGATTATGACGCTGCTGAAGATGAGAGGTCCACTGACGATCAGCGCTCTTGCCGAGGAATTGGGAATTACCGAGATGGGTGTCCGCCGTCATGTGCTTCAGCTGGAGCAGGAGTCGCTTGCCAAGACCAAGGTTGTGCGCCAGGCCATGGGACGTCCGATGCATGTATATTCGCTTACCGAGCGGGCGGAGGATCATTTTCCCAAAAGCTATCACAATCTGGCGCTGGAGCTGCTGCGGGAGCTGGACCACGGGAGCGGGGCGGATGCGGTCAATATACTGTTTGAAGGCCGCAAGCGGCGGATGCTTGCCCAGTACAGTTCGATGATGAAGAGCCGTGATCTGGAGGAGCGGGTGGCGGAGCTGTCAACCATTCAGAATGCCGGGGGCTATATGGCGGAGTGGAGCAAGGAAGAGGACGGCTCATACACACTGAGGGAGTATAATTGTCCCATTCGTCAGGTGGCTACCCAGTACCGCAAGGCCTGCCAGTGCGAGCAGCATTTGTTCGAGGAGCTGCTGGAGGCGAAGGTGACACGCAGTGAATGTATGGCGGAGGGCGGCCAATGCTGCCGGTATGCTATCACGCCGAACCCCGAGCAGAAAACTTCCGAAATCAGGGGCTGAACAGTCACAGGACATCCTCTCTATGCTTATGATATAGCAGAAATAGGCGATCGCCCGGGTGGCCGGGCAGAGGCACTTAGAATCCAAAGGAGAGATTGATGATGAAAAAAGATAACAAAAGCTTGCTCTGGGGCGTACTCGCCGGCAGTATTGTGGGATCGGTGACAGCGCTGCTGTTCGCCCCTAAGCCGGGTAAGGAGCTGCGCAAGGATATTGCCGAAGGCACAACGGAAGCTGTGGATAAGGTCCAGGTTATTGCCGGCCAGGCCGGCGAGAAGACCACTGAGATCTACGGTAAGGCCAAAGAAGCTGTAGTCTCGGTGGTAAGCGAAGTCAAGGAATGGAGCAAATCCGTCAAGGATGCGGTGGAAGAAGCAGATGTAGCTACTGTAAGCGGCATTGCGGAGCAGGCTGTGGAAGTTACCGATGCAGTGGAAGCCGTGCGTGACGAGGTGGCTGCATATGAGGCTGCTGAAGAAGCGGCAGTGGTGGAGGCTGAGATCGAAGCTGTCACCGGTACAGATGCTGCTGTAGCGGAAGCTATCGAGGATGGCAAAACCGCAGGGAAGCTGTCCTAAGCTTGATATAAAAGGTATGGAGCCGTTTTCCGCTGCACAGGCGGGAGACGGCTTTTGCGTGTGGCGGTATGCTTCGGGTGGGTCTGCATTATGGCTCCGCTATCTTCCCTACTTGAACTGAACCGGCAAATGGGGTAATATCTGCAATTGGGGCTGAAATCCTGGTACACATTATTCCAGCCTTACATAAGCTACACAAAACGAGTTAAAGGATGCGGTGTGTTCGTGCAGCAGGCAATAGCAATATTAGACTCAGGCGTAGGAGGATTGACCGTAGTCAAGGAAGTGATGCGACAGCTCCCTCGGGAGAAAATCATCTATTTCGGCGACACGGCAAGAGCCCCGTACGGACCCCGTTCCACTGAGGAAGTGAAATTGTTCACTGAACAAATCGTGGACTATTTAATTCAATTTAATCCTAAAATGATCGTCATTGCTTGCAATACAGCAACGGCAGCAGCGCTTGATTATATCTCCGCCAAGGTAGCCATTCCTGTGATCGGAGTCATTCACCCCGGTGCCCGCGCCGCCATCAGCGCATCCAAGAGCGGACAGGTCGGCGTGATCGGCACCATCGGCACGATTACAAGCGGTGCCTATACGGCGGCGCTGAAGCAGTTGTCTCCCTTTGTTCAGGTGGTCAGCCAAGCCTGCCCGGCGCTTGTGCCCTACGTAGAGCAGGGGTTATTCCGCTCGGAGGAGAGCCATCTGGCGGTGGCCGAATCACTGAACGGCATCAAGTACGAGCCGATCGATACGCTGATTCTCGGCTGCACCCATTATCCGTTCCTGGTGGAGCCAATCGGCAGGGTGATGGGACCCGGCGTCAAGCTGATCAGCTCGGCGGATGAGACGGCGCGGGAGATCAGCACCATCCTCTACGATAAAGGCCAGCTGGCGCGCGGGGATGAGAGTCCGATTCACCAGTTCTTCTGCAGCGGAGATGCGGAAATCTTCCAGCGGATTGCCCGGGACTGGCTGGGAGAGCAGATCAGCCGGACGCCGGTAGTATGGCAAGTATCAACTCTGTAGGATGAGAGCATTGCAGCGGCGAACTGAATAGGGACAAACCCCCGAGTTGCTACATTTCCACATGACCCGCTGCTGCTGCTCATATACTAGGCATGAGGGCCGGGTCCCGCATGTCATCACGGAGGATGTTAGGGACGCCGGCACAAGAGGGCCGGGAGGATGAGACCTATGCAGCAATACATTGCCCGCAGGGGAGATACCGTAAGCCGTATCGCCGCAAGACACGGATTGACACCGGAGCATGTCATACAGGGGAATCCATGGGCTGGCAGCCAGCCGTATTTATATCCGGGGCAGGTGCTGTTCCTGCCGTCTGCCCCGCGCAAGCGGTATGCAGTGCAGGCGGGGGACGATGCGCAGAGCATCGCGTCCTTGTTCGGGGTTGGCATAGATGAGCTGGAGATGCTGAATCCCGGGGTAAGCTCGGGACGTATCTGCCTGCCGGGCAAGGTGCTGGTGATTCCGGCGGCCACCCGGGGGACAGAGGTTTATCTGCACGGGGAATACGGACCGGCTGAGATTGAGGCGGATGCTGCAAGACTTGCGGACCGCTATCCTTTTGTCAGCAGCGAGGTTATAGGCCACAGTGTGCTCGGCAAGCCGCTCCGTCTGCTGCGGATCGGCAGCGGCCCGCGCCACCTGCATGTGAATGCCGCGCTGCATGCCAACGAATGGTTGACGTCCCCGTGTCTGATGAGCTTTCTTGAAGAATATGCGGCTGCTTATGAATCAGGTGCGGACTGGCACGGGCGTCAGCCTGTGGACTGGCACCGGGACTGGACACTCTGGGCCGTGCCGATGGCGAATCCCGACGGTGTCGAGCTGGTGCAGGAAGGGGCGATGCCGGACCATCCTCATTATGCAGAGCTGATGAGGTGGAACTGCGGCAGGCGCAGCTTCCGGCACTGGAAGGCGAACATCCGCGGTGTCGATCTTGGAGACCAGTTCCCCGCACACTGGGAGGAGGAACGCGACCGGCGGCAGGTGCCCGGCCCGGCGCCGCGCGATTACAGCGGCCCGGCGCCGCTCAGTGAGCCGGAGGCGGCGGCACTGGCGGCGCTGGCCGAGCGGGTTCCGGGCGATGCCGCCGTATCCCTGCACAGCCAGGGGGCAGAGATCTACTGGAACTACCGGGGCTATGAGCCGCCAGAGAGTAAGCAGTGGGCAGCGGCGCTTGCGGCGGTGAGCGGCTACAGGGCGGTGGAGCTGACCGGCAGCGATGCCGGCTACAAGGACTGGTTCATCGAGCGCTTCCGCAAGCCGGGCTTCACCGTAGAGCTGGGAGTGGGCAAGAATCCGCTGCCCGTGGCTGATTTTGAGGATATGGCCCTGGACACCGGCCTGATTCTAAGTGCGATTCTGTCGAATTTGAAATAAAAATGAAACAATCTCTGCAAATTTGCGTAAGATAACAGCAAAGGGCACGGCCGCAATCCTGACTAAATGATGCTTTGCGGCTGTATCCTTTTTTTGCGTGGGGATGAAGAGCATAAGTGCCCCTGATTTCAGCAAAAGTTGGCTGGGTGAGCCAATGAGGTGCAAAAGTGCCCCTGATTCGCGGGATGCTGCCACTGCCACCAGTCACCACATACCTGACCTAAGAAACTGTTCTTTCATAGAGTTGGAGGGAGACCTCCTACTTCTGTAAGAACGGTTTCTTTAGTATGCTAACGCCTATCTGCGCTTGTTAGCGCAGGCGCTTAGGGCTAAAAATGAGAGTCAAAATAATACACATTAACGCGTATGAAAGCTATACCGTATCCGCCAAAGTCTCTTGCTAAAATTAGCGTATAGAAGAGCGGCGGAGGGCTTCACGGAAAGAGGACTACCCGCCGGGAAAGTGAGAGCCAAATGGAGAACGTTACGTATACGCTGAAAAGTAAACCAATCCCACTGAACGCCTCCTACGACGTAATTGTAGTCGGAGGCGGGCCGGCGGGCTGCACCGCCGCAGCGGCGGCGGCCAGGGAAGGGGCGCGGACACTACTGGTCGAAGCGACCGGGAGCCTTGGAGGAATGGGAACCTCCGGCCTGGTACCGGCCTGGTGCCCATTCTCGGACAAAGAGAAGATGGTCTACCGTGGTCTCGCGGCCAAGGTGTTCAATACCTTAAAGGCTCAAATGCCGCATGTGCCGGAGGATGCGATGGACTGGGTGCCGATCGAACCGGAGAAGCTCAAGCGGGTCTATGACGATCTCGTAACGGAGTCGGGTGCCCACATCCTGTTCCTGACCTCGCTTGCGGATGTGGATAGAGACGACCACGGCAACATCACCACACTCCTCCTTCTCAATAAAAGCGGCCTGCAGGCCTTCCGGGCAGCCGTGTATATCGATTGCACAGGAGATGGCGATGTTGCTGCATGGGCAGGTGCCGAGTACCAAATGGGGGACGAAGCGACCGGCGAGCTTCAGCCCGCGACCCATTGCTTCATACTGGGCAACGTGGATGATTATGCTTATGTGAATGGGCCGAAGCTCCATGCGGAGAACCCGCACAGCCCGATCCATGAGGTGGTCCGCTCAGGAGAATATCCGGGCATTCCGGATACGCATCTGTGCAACAATATGGTAGCTCCGCGTGCCGTAGGCTTCAATGCCGGACATCTCTGGGGAATTGACAACACGAATGCCTTCTCCGTATCCGGGGCGCTGGTAGAGGGACGCAAGATGGCGGCCGCCTACCGGGACATGCTTGCCGCTGTACACCCTGCGGCCTTCGGCAATGCGGTAGTGATGAGCACAGGCACACTGATCGGCACGCGGGAATCCCGGCGGATTACCGGCGATTATGTCCTGACTGCGGAGGATTACATCTCCCGCAGAAGCTTCGATGATGAGATCTGCCGCAACAGCTACTTCATTGATGTGCATGGCACACAGAAGGAGCAGCAGAGCGGCGCCGGATCCAGCCAGTCCATCACGCTCTACGGGCCTGGTGAATCGCACGGCATTCCGTACCGCTGCCTTACGCCGCGCGGACTACGCAACGTTCTGGTCGCCGGACGGTCTATCTCCTGTGACCGCAGGGTGCTCGGCAGCGTGCGTGTGATGCCGGTCTGCCTGGCGATGGGCGAAGCTGCCGGACTTGCTGCGGCACTGGCTGCCACTCAGACCGGAGGCGATGTCCATGCCGTAGATGTCCCCCTCCTTCGCGCCCGTCTCCGGGAAGAAGGCGGCTATCTGCCGGACAACCAAGCTGAAACTGCAAGGGAGAGAATGCAATGAGTGAATCTGCGATTACCCGGAAGACAGCCGGGACTGAGCCCAAAACCTATTGGACGCGCAAGAGACGGGAGCAGCTCGCCGGATGGCTGTTCATTGCGCCAGAGGTCATCGGGATGCTCGTCATCGCAGTGTTCCCGCTGCTGTTCAGCCTGTTCCTCAGTCTGACGGAGTGGAACCTGGTCGGCGGCTTGTCGGCGATTAACTTTGTCGGTCTTGATAACTTTATCGAGCTGTTCAGGGACAACCGCTTCCTGCTGGCCCTGAAGAATAATGTGCTGTTCACGGTCGGCACAGTGCCGGTCACGATGCTGCTGGGAGTAGTTCTCTCGGCGCTGATTCATAAGAAGCTGTATGCCAAGACCTTTTTCAAGGTAGCCTTCTTTGTACCTTATATCTGTTCCACGGTAGCCATCGCCGCAGTCTGGCAAGCGCTCTACCATCCGTCCAAGGGGCCGGTCAATCAGATTCTGATGCAGCTTGGAGTATCCGAACCGCCGCGCTGGCTGGTCGATACCAGCTTCTCGCTGATTGCGATTATGATTATCTATGTCTGGCAGCTGCTGGGCTACCAGATGATTATATTCCTGGCGGGGATGACGAATATTCCCGAGGAGCTGTATGAGGCGGCGACGATAGACGGAGCGAGCGGGATCGGACAGTTCCGGCGGATTACGCTGCCGCTGCTGGGGCCGACTACCTTTTTCCTGGCGATAACGAGCACGATCTCTTCCTTCAAAATCTTCGACATGATCAAGTTCCTGACCAGCGGTGGTCCCAACTATTCCAGTACCGTTATCGTCTACCAGATCTATGAAGAAGGATTCGAGCGCTTCAAAATGGGCTACGCCTCAGCGATGTCCTGGGTGCTGTTCCTGATCATTATGCTGGTGACCTCCATTACCTGGATAACCCAGAACCGTAAGGTCCATTACTAGTCCAAGGCGAAAGGAACGAAAGGCAATGACAATGAAAAAACTTAAGCCCGGCAATCTGATCTTCACGGTCCTGTTCGCCCTGTGCTCGGTATTCTTCCTGATGCCGCTGGTCTGGATGCTGTCGGCTGCCTCCAAGACGGAGAAGGAGGTCTGGACCTTCCCGATTCAATGGATTCCCACCGACTGGAATCTGATCGCTAACTTCAAGGCGGTGTGGATGGGTGATGTGGCATTCGGATTATTCTATATGAACTCGCTCAAAATCGCCCTGATCTCCACGCTGGCTACGATTGTCATCTCGGCGATGGCCGGGTATGCGCTCGCCAAGCTGGATTTCAAGGGCAGAGCGCTGATCTTCACCCTGATGCTGGCGTTCATGATGATTCCCGAGCAGGCCACGCTTGTTCCGCGCTATATTATGATTAAGGAGCTGGGACTCTATGATTCCCATGCCGCGCTGATCCTGATGGGGATGTTCTCCAGCTACTTCACCTTCCTGCTGCGCCAGTTCATGATCGGCATTCATAATGATATGCTGGAAGCGGCGGAGCTGGACGGCGCCGGGTTCTTACGCATCTTCTGGAGTGTCGTGCTGCCGCTGAGCCGCCCGATTCTGGCGACCGTAGGGATCATCAAGTTCATCTGGACCTGGAATGATTACCAGGGGCCGCTGATCATGCTGAATTCGACCAAGCTGTATACGATTCCGCTCGGGATGCAATTTTTCAAGGAGGAATTCGGTACACAGATCTCCGTCATGATGATGGCCTCCGTGGCCGCGATTCTGCCGCTGCTGGTGCTGTTCCTGATCCTCCAGAAGCAGGTCATTAACGGGATTGCCATCGGAGGAGTCAAAGGGTAAAGGTCAAAAAAGTGTACGCGCACACCGCATAGCTGTACACGGTGTGCGCAAAGCTTAGATTGTATAATGAGCCTGCAGACAACAAATCAAGGGGGAATTGCTTTGAAAAAACTACCATTCATGCTTGCCAGTATGCTCCTCATGCTCTCCGTCACCGCCTGCGGCGGGAATGGGGGCAACACCTCAGCAGCAACCGATGCGCCAGCCTCGGCTGATCCGTCTGCCGGAACCACCGGCACAGCCCAGCCTGCAGGCAAAGCTAAGATCAAATTCTACACCTTCAAGGCCGATAAGCCGGAAGAGCCCATCTACCAGGCCGTTCAGGCGTATAACGAAGCTCAGGATAAAGTGGAAGTGGAGTATGAATCTCTGGTCCAGAATAGCGACAGCACAGATTTCATGAAGAAGCTGGATATTCTGGTCGCAGGCGGCGAAGTGGTCGATGTGTTCATGACCGGGAACGAGGATGAGCTGCTGGAGCGTGCTTCGCGGGGTGTTGTGGAACCGCTTAACTCCTTTTTTGAACAGGAGAGTATCAAACCCGAGGATGAATATTCCAAGCTGCTGAAGCTGGAGGATAAGGTATACGGCATTCTGCCCAGCTCGACGCAGTGGCTGACGGTCTTCAACAAGGATCATCTGGAAGCTGCAGGGCTGTCCCTGCCTGAGATGGGCTGGACCTGGGATGATTTCCGCGATTATGCCAAGAAGCTGACGACACCCGAGCACTTCGGAACGTACTTCCACACTTGGGGAGAATATCCGAACATTATCGCATACACCGAGAAGCCGCATCCGCAGCTTAGCGCAGACTTGAAGCCGATTTTTGACGATCCGTCCTTCGAATACTTCTTCAACCTCCGCCGCACGATGGAGAAGGAAGATAAGAGCGCTGAGCCGTATGCGGATGTGCTTGCCTCGAACTATCATGTGCTGCAGCAGTTTTTTGCCGGAAATGCCAGTATGCTGGCTGTGCCAAGCTATGCTGTCCGGGCAGCGCTGAACCTGGAGAAATTCCCGCATGAATTCCAGAGCATGTACGCCCCGCTGCCGCGTTCGGTGGACAGTAAGGAACTGGGCATGACGAATATCTCCGGCGGCGGCCTGGCCATGGGCGCGAAATCAGCGAATAAGGAAGCCTCGTATGACTTCATCCGCTGGATGTCCAAGGAAGCCTACAAGTTCACCAAGGAGATTCCTTCGTTCAAGGGTGTGGACGGAGCGGAGCTGATCAATAGCTTTTTCGGGGAAAATACAGATCTGATCGATACCGCCTCCCTCTCCAAGACGCTGTTCGATCCGAATATTAAAATGCCGGACACCTTCAGCGTGCCGTACGGCAGCGAACTGAAAGCGATTGTGGAGAACGGCTTCGCCAGCTTCATCCTGGATAACCGCAGCTTCGATGAGGTCAAGAGTGAGATGACAGCGGAAGTCGAGAAGGTAGTTTCTGCCAATCAGAAATAACGGATGAAGTGCAAAGGCAGCAGTGATTATGGATTATAATAGGGACGTTGAAGCTTTCATTACAGTGCGGGGTGGAATTCTTATGAAATGGTTAAGCCGTTTTTCCTTCCATCGCAGACTGCAATACACGTTCCTGATCCTGATCCTGCTGCCTTTTGTTGTCGTTACCTTCTGGTCGTATACCTCTGTGCGGGAGAATGTGAGTGAGAAGATCGCCCGTTCGAATGAGGAGACCCTGAAGGTAATCGGCAGTCAAATGGAAAAAACGGTGGACAGCATCTCGTTTGTCTCGGTGTATTTCTCTGAGGCTTATGATCCGGCCGTGCTGGAGAGTCTGCGTTATCTCAAAAATACGGGAAGCTTCGGTAATTACGGAGTGTATACCCATTACAACAAGCTCAAGACTACGGCCAATATCCTGTCGGTGCAGTCGCTGGATGCTGATCTGCAGATCATGCTGGTCAACCGGGAGAACCGGATACTGATTGGCAACCAGAATATTCCGGTGTTCTCTGTGCTGCCTGAGAATCTTCTTAAGGAGAGCAGCAGGCTGGATGAGCGGGAAAAAGTGTCGCTGCAATGGTTCCCCTACGGTGGCACCCCCGCTGCACCGGATTATTATTATGCGGTACGCTTCATTACCGACCCGCTGAACCAGGACAAGCTGGCCACGCTGTACGTAGGCATTCCGAGCCACTACTTCCGTAGCCTGCTCGATACGGGCAATGCGGTAAGCAGGCTCACGCTGGTTGACCAGAAGGGGAGAAGCATTGCTGTCACCGGAGAAGCCGCTCCTGCGGATGAAGGTCCGCTGCTGGCCAGTGAGGTCCGTATTCCCAAGGTCGGCTGGCTGCTTACCAGCAAGACGCCCCGCAGCTCCATCGACAGTCATATCAACCGGGAGTTTCTGGTCTCCATCTCGCTGATCGGACTGTTCTTCCTGGCGTTTCTGGTCCTGTCCATGCTGTGGGCCGGATATATGAACAAGCCGATTAGCCTGCTGCGGGCCAGCGTCAAGCAGTATGTCGGCGGCAACCGCGCGGTGCGGATACCCGTCAAGGGCAAGGATGAGGTGGCGGTGCTGTCGGCGGCCTTCAATCAGATGCTGGAGGATATGAACGGGCTGCTGCAGCAGGTGGAGAGCGAGCAGGAGGAGAAAAGGCGGCTGGAGCTTCAGGCGCTGGCGGCGCAGATCCGGCCTCATTTTCTGCTGAATACGCTCAATTCGATCAAGGTGGACCTGCTGCTGAGCGGGGACCCGGCGCATGGCGCTATGATCGATGCGCTGATGAAGCTGCTGCGTGTGTATGTGCATGTGGATAAGCCGCTGGAGCTGGCGGAGGAGTGCAGGGTGCTGGGCAGCTATGTGCAGGTGATGCAGATCCGCAACCGTCTGGATATCGTCTGGGAATGCAAGGTGGGCGAGGAAGAAGGTGCGGTGATGCTGCCCCGGCTGCTGCTTCAGCCCATTGTCGAGAATGCCATCAGCCACGGCTTCTCCGCCCGTCCGGACCATCCGTCGATCCGGCTCGAAGCGGCGTTCGAGTCCGATCTGCTGCGGATCAGCATCAGCGATAACGGCCGCGGGATGCCGGAGGATAAGCTCCAGCGCCTGAACCGGCGTCTGCAAGGAAGTGAAGATACTGCGCTCTGGCCGGAAAAAGGGGTCGGGCTGGTCAACACAGCACGCCGTCTGCAGGTATTGTACGGATATCGCGCACGGCTGAGCGCGCAGGCAAAAGAAGACGAGGAAGGCATGACGTTCACCCTATATATCCCCGTGACCCGGGAGAAGGAGGCGGTTCCCCTTGATGACCCTGATGCTGATAGACGATGATGTCCCGATGCTGGAATACGTGGAATATCTGCTCGGGCCCTTGGGGCTGGATCTGCAGCTGGTGGCTTCGGCGTATAGCAGTGAGGATGCGCTGGAGCAGTTCCATGCAGCACTGCCGGATATTGTGATTGTGGACATCGGTCTGCCGGGGATGGACGGGCTGGAGCTGGCGGATGCCTTCCGGATCACGAAGCCGGAGGTTCGCCTGATTTTCCTGACCTGCTATGAGGATTTCCACTACTCAAAGCGGGCGATCCAGCTGGAGGCGGATAATTATCTGATCAAGGATGAGCTATCCCCTGAGCAGCTTAAGAGCAGTCTCGCCAAAGCGATGAGCCGCTTCAAGAGCCGTGAGGAACTGCTGGAGCGCTACTCCTTCCGCCAGGCGATTGAGCGTAATAAGGAAGTGCTGAAGCAGAGCTTCCTGAAGCAGCTGTTGTCGGGTGCGGCGGGCCAGGAGAACACCCTGGAGTTCGGTGAACGGCTGGGCATCTCCTGGAAGCACCCCTTTCTGCGTCATGGATTCCTTCATATGGATGCCGCATCGGTTACCGAGCGTTACCGGTACAAGGATATTCCGCTGATCCATTCAGCCGTGAACAATATTGCGCTGGAGCTGTCTGCGGCAGAGGCTTCCATCACACCGATTATGAGCAGGGACGC
This sequence comes from Paenibacillus sp. FSL R7-277, assembly GCF_000517965.1. Taxonomy (NCBI): domain Bacteria; kingdom Bacillati; phylum Bacillota; class Bacilli; order Caryophanales; family Paenibacillaceae; genus Paenibacillus; species Paenibacillus sp. FSL R7-277. The sequence goes on along the minus strand of NZ_ASPX01000034.1, from coordinate 65,926 downwards.
GGATATTTATCTGGTCTGGAATGTGGAGGACCCCGGCGTCACAGAGAACAAGCTGGCTGAATTCATGCAGGCGGTACAGGATAAGGTGGAGCAGTATCTGAAGATTAGCCTGCGGGGGTTCTATTCGGAGTCCTGTGCACCGGTCCGCAGCTTCGGTGTGTTATACAAGACTCTCACCGATTGCCGGGAAAATAACTTCTATCAATCAGTGAAGCCTGTGTCTCTGCTTGAGGAGCACGCGGATTTCGGGCAGATGTTAGAACGGCGCGGGGAAAAGGAACGCGGTATGCTGTCGTTGGCGCTTGCAGACCAGCATGCCGCCTGGATTGATCTGGCCGTGAATCAGTGGACGCAGCTGGCATCGGCGGAGCGGCTGCTGCCCCGGCTGGTGAAGGAGACCTGCGGGAATCTCGTGCGCCAGCTGGCCTTCGAAGCCGGCGGGCTGGCTGAGGAGGACTTCTTCACGCAACTCGAGCAGACGGTTCATATCGAGGAGGCGGCCAGCCTGACTAAGCGGGAGCTGAGGCATCTGTGGCGGCAGTTTGCACTAGCCCCCGCAGCCGCTGAGGAGAAGGATGTCCGGCTTCAGGCGGTGGATGAGTTTTTGGAGGAGCATGTGGACCGGATGGTCACCTCTACCGACATGGCCGAGCATCTGCATCTGAATGCCAGCTACTTCTCCCGCTATTTCAAGAAGCTGTCCGGCGTGAACTTCACCGATTACGTCAACCAGTACAAGATGAATATGGCCATCACGATGCTGGCCCGCCCGCATGAGACCGTCGAGAATGTCGCGTATACCCTGGGCTTCTCCGACCGGGCGTACTTCTCCAAGGTATTCAAGAAATACAGCGGCCGGAATCCCAGCGAATTCAAGGCAGGTCCGCCGGAAGAGCAGGGCAGAGAACCATCCACGGATGATGCCAAGCCATAAAGGTCAAAACTGTCCACTGTAACAAGCAATCAGTCTGCACGCTGTTGCAGCCTCCGCCTTCTTATAATGGTGAGGAGTCTAAGTATAGCTTCAAGGAGGAACAACGATGAATCGAACTGTATTTACCTTGCCTGCGGAGGAGATCACGGTATCCCGCGAGGTGGATGTGCTGGTTGCAGGCGGCGGGCCTGCGGGCGTCGCAGCGGCAATAGCTGCGGCCCGCAGCGGGGCTCGGACGATGCTGATTGAGCAGCGCGGCTTCCTGGGCGGCATGGGCACCGTTGCCCTGGTGCCAGCCTTCTGTCCTTACAGTGACGGGGAGAAGGCTGTCGTGCGGGGAATCGGCCTGGAACTGCTGGAGCGGATGAAGGCCGGGTGTGAGCCGGAGTTCCGCGAGCGCTTCGGGGCAGAGCTGGACTGGGTGCCCATCGACCCGGAGGTGCTGAAGCGTGTATACGACGAGGCTGCCACCGAGAGCGGAGCGGAAGTGCTGCTCCATACCGTGGCAAGCCAGACGGTGATGGATGAGACCGGCCGAAGCATTGAGGGCGTGGTAATCGTCAACAAGTCAGGCCGGAGTCTGGTCCGCGCCCGGACTGTCATTGATACGACCGGGGACGCCGATCTGGCCGCCCTGGCGGGAGCGCCGTTCCATAAGGGCGGAGATTCCGGCGAGCTTCAAGCCGCGACTATGTGCTACCTGCTGGCGAATGTGGACCGGCAGCGTTTTGAAGAATACCGGAATGAAAGCGGTGACACGGATCAGATCCATCAGGCCGTCCAGCAGGCGCAGGTTGACGGGAAGCTGCCGCAGGGCCGGGACTCCGTCTCGGGCCTAGCTTGGATTGCCGATTATCTGGTCGGTGTGAATTTTGGGCATGTGTTCGGCGTCGACGGTTCCAGGGCGGAGGACTTGACCCGGGGGGCAATAGAGGGACGTCGGCTAGTCCACCGCCAGCTGGAATTCTTCAGGGCTTATGTGCCCGGATTCGAACAGGCCCATCTGGTGTCCACCGGCGAGCAGATCGGTATCCGCGAGACGCGGCGGATTGTGGGCGATTACGTGCTGACCCAGGAGGATTTCATGAATATGGCTTCCTTTCCGGATGATATTGCCCGCAACAGCTACTTCATCGATATTCATATGGCCCGCAGCAGCGGGGCGATGCATATCCACCATCTTCCGCCCGGGAAGTCGCATGGTGTCCCTTACCGCTGCATGCTGCCGGTGGGACTGGACAATGTATGGGTGGCGGGGCGCGCCGCCTCCTCGGACCGTGTCGTGCAAGGCTCACTGCGGGTGATGCCGAACTGCTTCGCCATGGGGCAGGCGGCGGGTATGGCGGCGGCGATGGCGGCCGGAGCGGAGGGACAGAGCCGGAAGGTGAATCTCGCCAAGCTTCAGAACGGGCTTGTGCAGCAGGGAGCGTGGCTGGGTGAGGCGATCACAGCGTTATAACTAATTGCGGGAGAGTGATTAGAATGACAAGTAACCATGTGAAACATAATCCAAGGCAAGGCAGGCCGCGCAGATTCACCATGCTGGGCATGATCATATTTTTACTGTTCAGTCTCCTATCCGGCTGGTCAGGTCCGGTTGCAGAGGCGGCAGGCACTACCTATTACGTCGATGCTGCCCAAGGCAGCGACAGCAATTCCGGCACCAGTGAGGCGGCGGCCTGGAAGACGCTGGGCAAAGTGAACAGCGTCACCTTCAGCCCGGGGGACCGGATTCTTTTGAAGGCAGGCAGCGTATGGAATGATCAGTATCTCGATCTTAAAGGCTCCGGGACGGAGGGGAATCCGATTACCGTGGACCGCTACGGGAGCGGAGCCAAGCCGCTGATTGATTTCGGCAATACCGCCGCGGGCGGGGAGGGCTTCGGCGTCCGGCTGCGCAATGTCTCCTACTGGGAGATCAACAATCTGGAGATTACAAGCGGACAGCAGCCTACAGATATGCGCAGAAACGGTGTGCTGGTCGTAGGCGAAGGAGCAGGGGCGGGGAACTTCCGGCATATCTATATCCGCAATCTCGACATCCACGATATCTTCGGCACAGACCGCCGCACAGGCGGCATCAACTTTCATGCCCGAGGAGCCAATACAGCACTTGAGAGCACCTGGGAAGATATTCTGATCGAGAACAATACAGTCATTAACGTGGCGGATACAGGGATTCAGACGATGACGGATGCTTTTTTCAACAGTGCCTGGACACATAAATTCGACGCCTTCCGGGGTGTGGTCATCCGGGGCAATGTGGTGGAGAAGATCCACCGGGACGGCATCCTGGTCAGAGCCGGCGCTTCGCCGCTGATCGAATACAACAAGACGAAGTCCATAGGAGAAGCCTGCGATGTGAACACATCCATCGTCAATTACCTTGAGGATATCACTGTCGTTGCGGCGCAGTGGGCTTATTATACCAAAGGTGCTGTTTTTCAATATAATGAGGCCTCCGATACCCGGATGCTGGGTGGAGACGGCCAGCCCTGGGACTTCGACATCGAGGTGCACGACAGCATCTACCAGTACAATTTCAGCTATGACAATGAGGGCGGTACCCTGCTGGTTATGAATAACACGAACAATAATATTTTCCGCTATAATATCAGCCAGAACGATAAGGACGCTAACGGGGTGTTCCATCTGGTGAACGGCGGGGGCAATCTCTATGTCTACAACAACATCATCTACCGTTCGGGAACGCAGAATAAGGCGCTGACCCATGCGAGCAATACAGGAATGGCCTATTACACGAACAATATCTTTTATAATGGTGCCAGCGGACAATACACGAACAGCCCCAGAATGACGTATGATCACAACAGCTTCTACGGGCTGAACTCAAATGTTCCGAGCGATCCTAACAAAATTACCGGCAATCCCGGATTCATCAGTCCCGGCACGGCCACAGGACTCGATTCGGCAGACGGATATAAGCTTGCGCTCTCCTCTCCGCTGATCAATGCCGGGGCGGCGGTTGCAGGCAACGGAGGACAGGACTTCTTCGGGAATCCGCTGTATAACGGCGTGCCGGATATCGGAGCATTTGAATTCCAGGGTACGATCACACCGCCGGTTACGCTGTTCCAGGATGATTTTGAGGATGGCAATTCCAGCGGATGGACGACTTCTGGCGGAGCCTGGAGTGTGGAGGATGACGGCACGAAGGCTCTATCACAGAACTCCGGGACAGGAGAAGCGCTTGCCTATACAGGTGACGCCTCCTGGAGGGATTACACGTATTCGGCCAGAGTCAAGCTGCTGAATACCTTCGCCAACGCCGGCCTGCTGTTCCGGTATGCGGATGCTTCCAATTATTACATGTTCCGGCTGAATGATTCCGGTGACAAGGCGGAGCTGTTCAAAAAAACAGCCGGAACGCTCACGATGGTCAGCAGCGTAAGCTTTGCCGTCACGCCCGGCCAGTGGACTGAGCTGAAGGTGACGGTAAGCGGCAGTACGATTACGGCATCTGCGGGCGGTACCCAACTGATCCAGTGGACCGATACGGCGGCGCAGCCGGCCGGAGGGAAGATCGGACTGCGGATGCATTCCAGCACCGCACGGATCGACGATGTTAAGGTGACGGAGTGAATGTTGGTCCGGCTCGGGAGAATTCGATGAAATTCTACTTAAAAGCGAAACGAAACCTGCGCATTCGCGTAAGATAACAGCAAAGGGCACAGCCGCAATCCTTTTACAGGTGCTTAGCGGCGGTGTCCTTTGCTGCTTACACAGATTACACAGGGAGGCATAACTCATGAAATTCAGAAAACTGTTGTCACTCAAACAATGGTCTCATATATTCCGCAGCTCCTGGCATTATATCGTTTCGCCTAATGTGGCTATGGCCGACAAGCTGCTGTTCACTATTCCGGCGCTGCTGTACTGGGTGCTGCCCGATTTCATGCCGTTTATACCGATTGACGATATTGGCGTAACGATGCTGCTGATGGGCTGGTTCACAGCGCGGATGGACCGTAAATACGCGGCGCTGCACAGCGGAAGATGACATTTTAGCGACGATTGTACCTTTAAGTGTGGATGTCCATCTCCTAATGGTTGCTTTATCCTCCCATATTCCTTAAAATGAATTATTGAGTATTTAAAATATAGAGGCCTGGGAGATGGAATCGAATGAACGTCAAAATTACCCGCAACGCGGCTAAAGTGATAAAGAAAACCATGGAACTTGAAGGCAACAGTGAGCTTAAGCTTCGTGTAGCAATTACACATGCCCATGGCGACCATGCCCACTACGGACTGGATCTGGACACGCCTAAGGAGAACGATGTTGTAGTCTCCACTGACAAGGATATCGATGTCATTCTTGATCCGAACCAGCCCCTGCTGGACGGAGTGAAGATTGATTATCTCTACTTGCCCGAAGAAGGTTTTGTGATTACTAATCCGTCTAAAGGAAATCATGGCGATCACTAGTTGATCCGCCCGTATTTTACGGACATAAAGAAGGGTTGCTTCATGGCTAACGATATAAGATTATGTGACGAGTGCAATCATATCAAAATGAAAAGCATCGTGCCCAAGCTGCTGAAGATGGCACCGGATGCCGAGATCAAGACAGGCTGCATCTCCTATTGCGGACCGTGCGGCAAACGCCCGTTTGTCTACATCAACGGCCGCTATATCAGCGGACCGACGGAAGACGAGGTGCTGGCCAAAGCGGAAGCCTTCGTCAAACGGCCAGTGGAGAAGAAGTAATTCAGATCTGCTGCGCCTGCAGCATCGTACAGCCCCCGCGTTATTTGCGGGGGCTGTTTTGGTGTGCGCGGGTGTAGTCGGAAAACCGAACACAATAGGCGGGTGAGAGGGTGCGTGGGCCGGATGTATGCCGAAAACAACATACAGTGTGTAGCTGCGAGGGTGAGTGGAGCAAATGTATGTGGAAAACATTATACAATGTATAGTTTCGGGGTGAACGGGGGCAACTGTGTACGAAATTGATGCAGCATCAGCGGCTGAATGAGAACAAAAAGCCTTAAGTCCATAGCACAGAGTGCTTCATGGGACTTAAGGCTTCTTAGAGATCATTACTTAACTGCTTAACCCGCACTGTTCCTGCTATTTCCGCGGAGGCAGCGGCCCCAGGTATTGATAGTATTGGCATTCGATCCGGCCGTTGTAGAGCTTGCGGCGCTTGTCCGCCTTGCGTCCGTAGTATTGCTCGAACTCCTTGTACGGGCTGATGGCGAAGAACGACCAGGTCGGCAGGTAGAGCATCATCTCGCCGAACTGGCGGGTCAGCTTCTCCACTTCCTTGTCATTGCTGATCCGCTCGCCGTAAGGCGGGTTGGTGATGATGCAGCCGTATTCGCCTTCCGGCCGGGCCTTCGCAGCGGCCATATGCTTAAACGTAATCTCACCGGAGAGTCCGGCGCTCTTCGCCGCCGCCTCGGCGATCTCAATTGCTGCCGGATCGATATCCGTTCCGGTCAGCTGCAGCGGGTAATCGTCACGCACCGCATCGAAGGCTTCTTCGCGGGCTTCCTCCCACAGGCGCTGCGGAATCTCCGGCCAGTGCTCGGATGGGAAGGAGCGGCGCAGGCCTGGCGCGATATTCCAGGCGATCATCGCAGCCTCGATCAGAATCGTGCCTGATCCGCAGCAAGGATCATAGAGCGGACGATGGCCGTTCCAGCGGCTGAGCTGGATCAGAGCCGCAGCCATCGTCTCCTTCAGCGGCGCTTCCGTAGCCTGGCGGCGGTAGCCGCGCTTGTGCAGGGCCGGGCCGGTGGTATCCAGGGTGATCAGCGCGATATCATTCAGCAGAATCACTTCTACCACATACCGTGGGCCGTTCTCGGGGAACCATTCAGTGCGGTACGACAGCTTCAGCTTCTCGACAATGGCCTTCTTAACGATCCCTTGGCAGGCAGGTACGCTGGTCAGCTGAGATTTATGCGAACGGCCCTCTACCGGGAATTCGCCGTTCTCGGGAATCCAGTCCTCCCAATTTATCGCCTTCACTCCTTCGAACAGCTCATCGAAGGTCCGGGCCGGGAACTGGCCCATCTTAACCAGTACACGGTCCGAGGTACGCAGCCACAGATTACAGCGGCAGATGTCGATGTAATCCCCGCTGAACAGGACCCGTCCGTTCTCGACCGTGGTCTCATAACCCAGCTCGTTTAATTCGCGTGCTACTACAGCCTCCAGCCCCATGGGGGCGGTGGCGATCAATTGTAATTTGCCCAAGTGCGCTCAACTCCGTTTAACTTGTGGATAAATACGTATAGCCAGTACAATAAGAGTAACTGGTTTATCATCTGAACCTGTAGAACGTTCAGCTTACAGTATAGGGTAAGGAAGAGTTCTGCACAATGCCTGTCCGCAGGCACACACACCCATTCAAGAGGAGAATACATATGCAGAATCAGGAAGAGTACAGCGAACAGCTATATACAGAAGATGAATTATTGCTCCAAGTCAAAGCAGCCATCGCGGCCAAAGGCATGCCGGAGGTGTCCATTGCCCCGGGCTACGGCAGACTGCTGACGATGCTTGTGACCCTCTCCCGCTCAGCAAACCTGCTGGAGATCGGGGCGCTTGGCGGCTACAGCGGAATCTGTCTGTGCCGGGGACTCACGCAGGAAGGCCGTCTCACCTCTTTGGAGCTTAAGGCTGAATATGCAGAGCTGGCACAGAGCCATCTGCAGCAGGCGGGCTTCGGCGACCGGGTGGAATACCGGACCGGCCCTGCACTGGACAGCCTGAAGCTGCTCGAAGCACAGGGGAACAGGTATGATTTCTTCTTCATCGATGCCGATAAGGAGAACTATCCGAATTATCTGGAATATGCGATCCGGCTTGCTTCGCCGGGGGCGATTATTGCCGGGGATAATATTTTTCTGCGCGGCCGCACGCTTAATACGGAGAAGAACGGACCGGCCGTCCAGGCTATGCGCCGCTTCAATGAGATGATAGCGGGCGATCCCCGCCTGACCAGCACACTGCTGCCTGCCTATGACGGCCTGGCGCTGGCGATGGTGAAATAACTTGTGCTACACCAGCCATACCAGTTATACCGCCCATAAGAGAAGCAGCCTGTTAACGGAATAGCCGGGGTTCAGTCTTCTTGTAAAGCTTGATCCGCACCCAGACCGTATTGATCAGCAGGAATGCACCGGAGACAATGAACAGGCCTTCAATCCCGATATAACCGGACAGGAATCCGCCGATTACCGCACCGAGCATATTGCCGAGCGCGAGCGTACTGCTGTTGAAGCCAAACGCCCGGCTCTCCTTGCCGTCAGGCGTATAGGAGCGGATCAGGGCGTTGACGCTAGGCAGCAGGCCGCCCATGAAGACGCCCATCAGGAAGCGGACGAGAATCAGCTGCCAGACACTGGTCACGAACGCCTGCGGGATCAGGAACAGAGCGGCGCCGATCAGCGCAAAGGTCAGTATCCGGTGCGCCCCTACCTTGTCGCTGAGCTTGCCGAGCAGCGGCGAAGCGAGCATATTCGAGATACCGGTCACTGCACTGACCATACCTGCCCAGAAGGCAAGGTCCACGGTGGTGCCGTGCAGCTTCTCAACATAGAGCGGCAGCAGCGACATGGGACTGACCATGGCGAACTGCAACAGGAAGGTCACGCCGAACAAGGCGGGAAGCTGCGGTACCTTCGCCAGTTCCTTTAAGCCTTCCAGCACGGATACCTGAGGCACCTGTGCTGCTTCTGCCCGGTCGAATTTCTCTTTGACCAGGAATAACGCCAGCAATGAAGCAACGAACAGTAGCGCGCCGACCACATAGAAAATCGGTCGGAACCCGATCCAGTCCGCCAGTAAGCCCCCCATTAGCGGCCCCAGAATCGTTCCGGCTACCGCGCCGGACTGCATCAGGCCCATCGCGAAGCCCATCTTCGGTTTCGGTGTGGTGCCTGAGACCAGCGCGACAGAGGCGGGGTTGAAGCCGGAGATGGTTCCGTTCAGCAGCCGGAGCAGCAGCAGCTGCATCGGGGACTGGGCGAAGCCCATCAGCACAATAACAATCGCCATGCCGAAGCTGGAGCGCAGGAGCATAATTTTGCGTCCGTATTTGTCGGCAAGCTTGCCCCAGAGCGGCTGGAAGATGAACGAGGTCAAGAAGTTGGCGGCAAAAATAAGCCCGGCCCACATCCCGATTGCGCGGTCGCCGGTCACCCCCAGATCTTTGGCGAGATAAAGCGACAGAAACGGGGTAATCATAGTCATGCCTGCATTCACCAGAAACTGGCCGAACCAAAGCACCATGAGGTTGACTTTCCAGGTCTCCCAATTCTTCAAAGTGCTTTCACTTCCTTTCAGGGGATTCATTGATACAGAGTTCACGAAAAATTGACATTATATCAGTATATCATAGATTTTCAGCCGGACAATGCAACACATGTCATAGTAATGTCATGGGATTGTCATTCCCTTTCGGTTGAGGCGGTTGTTAGCCGCTTACAAAAGGGGCATAATAATGATATGTGTTTTTTCACAGTATTCTATCAAATCTAATGGAGATCTTATCATGACCTACAACGACACTTTTATCCGTGCCTGCAGACAGCAGAACACGGAGTACACCCCCGTATGGTACATGCGGCAGGCTGGCCGGTATGATCCCGACTACCGTACGATCAAGGAGAAATATTCGCTGCTTGAGATCTGCAGGCAGCCTGAGCTTGCGGCTGAGGTGACACTGATGCCTGTGCGCAAGCTGGGCGTGGACGCGGCGATTCTGTATTCTGACATCATGAATCCGGTGGCCTCCCTCGGTGTGGATTTTGACATTGTGAAGAACATCGGACCGGTTATCGAGAATCCGATCCGCTCCGCAAGTGATGTGGACCGGCTGAAGCCGATTGATGTGGAAGGCGACCTGGCCCATATACTGGAGACCATCGCCATACTGGACAAGGAGCTGGACGTTCCGCTGATCACCTTCGCCGGGGCTCCGTTCACCATCGCCAGTTATCTGATCGAAGGCAGACCGTCCAAGACCTATCACCGCACCAAGGAGCTGATGTTCAGCCAGCCTCAGGTGTGGGAGAAGCTGATGGAGAAGCTGGGCGATATGGTTATCACCTATCTGCGCGCCCATGTCGCCAGCGGCGGGAAGGCGTTCCAGCTGTTCGACAGCTGGGTCGGGGCGCTCGCTCCACGTGATTTCGGGCAGTATGTGCTGCCGACGATCACCCGGATTTTTGCCGAGTTGTCTGATCTGGAGGTTCCGAAGATCTACTTCCCGGGTGTCAGCTCAGGGGAGCTGCTCCCCAGCCTGACCAAGCTGCAGGCCGATGTGATCGGGCTGGACTGGCGGGTAAGCATCACCGAAGGACGGCGGAGATTGGGCGGGGGCTATGCGGTTCAAGGCAATCTGGATCCATATCTGCTGACCGCGCCGATGGATATGCTCAAAGCCCGGGCCAAGGAACTGATCGATGAAGGCATCACGCAGCCGGGGTATATTTTCAACCTGGGACATGGATTATTCCCTGAAGCCTCACTCGATACGCTCAAGGAACTAACGGATTATGTGCATGAGTATTCGGCAGCAGCAATGAAACAGGCGGCACCGCCGCTGGCCTAGTTGAAGAAATAGCATCAAGATGGCAGCAGCCTTTGCTGCTCTCTTTGCTGTATAGGACGTTAATTAATTCATAAAGGGGATGGAAACCGTGGCCAACAAAATTGGAGTACTCGTGATGTCGTACGGCACGCCTGAGAGTCTTGAGGATGTAGAGGCTTATTATACGCATATCCGCCGGGGGAACGCTCCCTCTGCTGAGCAGCTTAAAGAGCTGACTGACCGCTACAAGGCGATTGTCGGCGGGGTTTTTCCGCTTAGAGAAAATACCGACCGTCAGGTGGAAGCCTTGCAGGCCAAGCTGAACAGCGGGCAGATCCAGTATGTTTGCTACCAGGGTCTCAAGCATGCCAGACCGTTCATCGAGGATGGTGTCGAGGCTATGGTCCGGGACGGAATCAAGCAGGCGATAGGCATCGTGCTGGCTCCGCATTACTCCGTGATGAGTGTAGGAACCTATATCAAGCGCGCCAAGGAAAAAGCCGAAGCCTGCGGTATTCATATGGAGTTCGTTGAGAGCTACCACATGCACCCCGAACTGATCGATGTGCTCAGCCGGAGAGTGACTGCCAAGCTGGACGAGTTCGAAGAAACGGGCGCTTCGCGCGAGGAAGTGCGCGTGTTGTTCAGTGCACACAGTCTTCCTGAACGCATTTTGGCGATGGGCGATCCGTACCGTGACCAGCTGCTGGAGACCTCTCAGGCCATTGCCGCTCAGGCGGGGGTGGAATCCTGGCAGTTCACTTGGCAGAGTGCGGGCCGGACAGCGGAGCCTTGGCTGGGCCCGGATATTCTCGATACGCTGCGTGAGCTGGCCGAGAGCCAGGTGAAATACGTGCTGTCAGCCCCGATCGGCTTCGTCTCCGACCATTTGGAGGTGCTGTACGATCTGGATATTGAAGCGCAGCAGCTTGCCTCCGAGCTGGATATGCGTCTTCTGCGGATTGACTCGCTGAACAGTGATCCGGCCTATATGTCGGTGCTCAGCGATGTGGTGCGTACGAAGGCGAACCAGTTGAAGGTGAATCTGCCATGACGGCATCACCCCGCAAGGTAGTTATTATCGGCGGAGGCCTTAGCGGGCTCAGCGCCGCGTTCTATATCCGCAAGTTCTACCGTGAGGCGGCAGTACAGCCGGAGATTACCTTAATCGAGAAGGACAAGGTCCTTGGCGGCAAAATCGAGACAATGCACCGTGACGGCTTCGTGATTGAGAAGGGCCCGGATTCCTTCCTGGCCCGTAAGACGGCGATGGTCGATCTGGCCAGGGAGCTGGAGCTGGACCACGAGCTGGTAAGCACGAATCCTAATGCCAAGAAGACCTACATTCTGCAGCGGGGCAAGCTTCATCCGATGCCTGCCGGTCTTGTGCTGGGCATTCCGACAGAGCTGAAGCCCTTCCTGAAGAGCGGTCTTGTCTCCTTCGGCGGCAAAATGCGGGCGATGATGGATTTCGTCCTCCCGCCCCGCCGCAGTGCGGAGGATGAGTCGCTAGGCGATCTGATTGAGCGCCGTCTTGGTACAGAGGTGCTGGAGAATATGACGGAGCCGCTGCTGGCAGGGATCTATGCAGGGGATATGCGCAAGATCAGTCTTCAGGCGACCTTTCCGCAGTTCGGTGAGGTCGAGCGCCAGTACGGCAGCCTGATCCGTGGAATGACGACCGGCAGGAAGCCGGTGGAGACCCATACGGGAACGAAGAAAAGCGCCTTCCTCACCTTCCGGCAAGGGCTGCAAAGTCTCGTGCATGCGCTCATCCATGAGCTGCAGGATGTCCGGCAGATCACGGGGACAGGAGCGAAATCCATCCGTGTTCTGGGAGGTGCCGGTTCTTCCGGCGCTGCCCGTTATGAGGTGGAGCTTGAGGGCGGTGAGTTGCTGGAAGCAGACGACATCTATATTACGGTGCAGAACTTTGCAGCCGCAGAGCTGCTGCGTCCCCATGTGGATGTATCGGCGCTGGATGCAGTGAACTATGTATCAGTAGCTAATGTGGTTCTGGCGTTCACCCGGCAAGATATCGTTACCGAATACGACGGATCAGGCTTCCTTGTTCCGCGTAAGGAAGGGCGGAACATCACAGCCTGCACCTGGACCTCTACCAAATGGCTGCATACCAGCCCTGACGATAAGGTGCTGCTGCGCTGCTACGTGGGACGGTCGGGGGATGAACAGAATGTGGAGCTTCCCGATGACGCGCTGGCAGAGCTGGTCCGCAAGGACCTGAAGGAGATCATGGGGATCACCGCAGCGCCGCTGTTCACAGAGATTACCCGGCTGAGGTCATCCATGCCGCAGTATCCGGTCGGCCATCCCGGCCGGATTGCCGGCCTGCGCAGCGAGCTGGCGCAGAAGCTGCCCGGCGTCTATGCTTTTGGCGCAGGCTATGACGGCATCGGGATGCCGGACTGCATCAAGCAGGCGAAGCTTACGGCTGAGACTGCCGCAGCCAGCCTCACGAAGCTGCCGGAGCCGGCGGGAGCTACAATCTAAAAGCAACGGTGGAGCGGAGCAGTGGCGCTCCACCTTTTTTTATGAGAGGCTCCGTTCACGGCTTGGAGCGGCAGCTGATAGATATGCTATAATAGAAACACTTTAAGGGTAAAGGAGATTACTTGGACTCATGTATCCGCCGAGATCAGGCAATAGACAAGGCAAGAGACAACATAGCAGGCGACGGCGCAGAAGGGTCTGGGCGTGGGTCAATGTGGCGCTGCTGCTGATGATTACCGCAGCGCTCGCTTATTCATTCATGGATGACAAGGACCCGCAGGGCTCTGCTGCTCCGCCAGCGGCGCTTGTCACCTCCCCTTCACCAGAAGCTGATGCAACGGCGGCCGTCCCTACAGAAGCCGTACCTACAGCGGCAGAGACTGGGACGGAGGCTACAGCCACTGCTGAGCCTGCTCCGGAGGAGACACCGGAGGCTTCTCCAGTGCCTGCGGCGACCACGGAAGCTTCGGCTACGCCTGCACCGTCACCAACGGATCAGGCAACCCCTACGGATGCACCGCGGGCCACAACGGGAAGCAGCAGCGGGCTGGTCGCAGGCTTGCCGGAGAATACCTCCGGCGGGACGGTGAAGCTGAGCTTTGCCGGAGATATCATCTTCAGCGGAAAAGCAGGCGCACTGCTGGAGCAGAAGGGCTACGATTATTCCTACAGCGCGCTGGATGGAATGTTCAAGAAGGATGACCTCACGGTAGTCAATTTGGAAACGCCGATTACTACACGCGGGGTTGGGGCCAAGAACAAGCAGTTTGTGTTCAAGGGCCCGCCGAAAGCACTGGACGCGCTCAAAGCCGCCGGTGTGGATGCCGTCAATCTGGCTAACAACCACACGCTGGATCAGGGGGAGGAAGGTCTGCTGGACACCCTGAAGCATTTGGGCGAACGCGGAATCCCTCATGTGGGGGCAGGGCGGAATAGCCAGGAGGCCTATTCGGCGCAGTATTTTGAACGTAATGGAATTAAGATTGCCCTGCTGGGCTTCACCCGGGTGATGCCGGTGATTGAATGGAAGGCGGAAGCGGGCAAGCCTGGCCTTGCCTCGGTGTATGACAGTGCGGAAGCGCTCAAGGCGATTGCCGCAGCCAAGCAAAAGGCCGATGTTGTCGTTGTCGTCGTCCATTGGGGACGGGAGCGGATGGAGCAGTATGACAAGACCCAACAGGCGCTTGGGCATAGCTTCATTGATGCCGGAGCCGATCTCGTGATGGGCGGCCATCCGCATGTGCTGCAGGGAATTGAGCCGTACAAAGGCAAATGGATTGCCTACAGCACAGGCAACTTTATTTTCACACGCGGCTCTATTCCGGCGACTTGGGAGACGGCGGTATTCCAGGCGGAATGCAGCAAGCAGGGGCAATGCGCTCTTAAGCTGAAGCCGATGGATGCCGAGCTGGCGCAGCCGGTGCCGATGAATGAAGCCGACGGGCAGCTGCTGCTGCACAGAATACAATCTATTTCTTCCGGCCTGATCAAGGTCCGCAATGACGGTACCGTAACCCAAGCGGTGAAATAGCCGGAGGTGCGTATCAATGATGAACAATATGTGTGTAGCCCACCGTGGTTTTTCCGGTAAAGCTCCTGAGAACACATTGGCTGCCGTGCGGATGGCGATTGCGCTGCCTTTTGTACGCTGGATGGAGATTGATGTGCAGCTGACGAAGGACGGGGTGCCTGTGGTCATCCATGATTATTCCCTGGACCGCACGACTAATGGACACGGCAAGGTGAAAAATATGGATTATGAACACATGCGGCGGCTGGATGCCGGTAGCTGGAAAGGGCGTGCTTTTCGCGGAGAGCGGGTGCCTTCCCTGGAGGAGGTGCTCGCTCTGGCGTCAGGCCGGCTGCGGCTGAATATTGAACTGAAGACGGTGGGGGACATGTATCCCGGTCTTGCGCAGGCGGTCATTGATCTGGTGAATGCCAGGGGAATGCGTGAGGAAGTGGTGCTGACCTCGTTCGATGCCGGCGTGTTACGGCGGATCAAGGAACTGGACGCGCGGTTCCATACAGGGCTGATCTATGACTCCAGATCCGGTAATCCTGCGGGTAAGCTTGATGAGCTGGGCTGCTCCTTCTTATCCATCAGCTATGACCGGCTTAGCCCGGTTCTGGCCAGATCCCTGATTGGACGCGGGGTGCAGGTGATGGCCTGGACCTTGAACAAGGGCAAGGAAATGCGCCGCCTGTCGGAGATTCATTCCGATATTATGATCTGTACGAACCGTCCGGATATTTGGGGCGAACTCTTTTTGAAGGCCTAATAAGGATTGCAGCATTGCAGTATGAATTCCAATTCATAGAGGAAGAGAGCTGACGGAACAATGAGCAGTGCGATCAATAATGTATACTGTGTAGGACGCAACTATCAATTACATGCGGAGGAGCTGGGCAACAAGGTGCCTGCCGAGCCGCTGATCTTCCTGAAGCCGTCTCATGCTGTCGTGGCCCTGGATAAAGCGATCATCCATCTGCCTAAGGACGCCGGACTGATTCATTACGAGGGGGAGCTGGTGCTGCGCATTGCACGTGATTACGTGCCGGGGATGAGTGTGCAGGAGCTGGTGGATGTGATGGCGCTGGGCCTCGACTTCACGCTCCGTGATGTGCATAATGATCTGCAGCGCAAGGGGCTGCCGTGGACGGCTGCCAAGGGCTTCAAGAACGCAGCTCCGCTGACCCCGTACATGGCATTGCCTGAGGAAGAGGAACTGGAGGCCACCGACTTTACCGTCCGCAAGAACGGGATTGAGGTTCAGCGCGGGAACGTGAAGAACATGATTTTCTCCCTGCAAAAAATCGTTGAATTCATTGCCGCCCGCTACGGGCTGGGCAAAGACGATATTATCTTCACCGGAACTCCCGCCGGGGTAGGTCCTGTAGTGGCGGGCGATTCGTTCGAGCTGTTCTGGGGCGATACCCTCATGGGCACCTGCCTGATCGGTTAAGGCGATGCTCTCAGGACTTGAAGTGCTGCAATGGCTGATCGGGGCCTGCGGTGCGCTGCTGGTTGCCGGGGCCGCTTACTGGAAGCAGTCGCTTAGCTTCTCAGGAATGGTGGCGGCAGTGGTTATGGGGACGATCTATTTCGGCGCGGGGAATCTGTTCTGGTTCGGTATCCTGCTCGTGTTCTTCATCTCTTCAACCCTGCTGTCGAAGCTGCATCATGAGAATAAGGCAGAGCTGGAGGCCACGTATGACAAAACCGGACGCCGCGACGCGGGCCAGGTCTTCGCCAACGGCGGACTCGGGATGCTGGCCGTTCTGCTGAACGCGGTCTATCCGCTGGAGCTTTGGGGCTTCCTGTTCATCGGGGTGATGGCTACCGTGACCTCGGATACATGGGCGACAGAGATCGGCACGCTGGCCCGGAAGCCTCCCCGGTCGGTGCTGACCGGGAAGGTGCTCCAGGCAGGCACCTCCGGCGGCGTATCCCTGCCCGGGACGCTGGCTGCTGCGGCGGGAGGAGCGCTCATCGGCGCGGCCTCCTGGCTGCTGCGGGCGGCCTCCGGCATGACGCCCCATGCCTTCTGGCTGCTGGTGCTGGCCGGACTGCTGGGCGGGCTTGCGGGAGCTTTTGCCGACTCGGTTCTGGGTGCTACCGTGCAACGGATGAACCGCTGCACGGTCTGCGGCCGCGAGGTCGAGGCCTCCAAGCACTGCGGGAAGCCTACGGTATACGCCAGGGGCTGGCGCTGGATGGACAATGATACTGTAAATGCTGTAAGTTCTATAATAGGCGGTGCTGTAGCGCTGCTGGTCAGTTATATCAGTTACATAGGATAAGGACGGACCTGAGGATTAAGCCGGCCGTTGCGTTATCCGGTAACATACAGGATTCTATGGGTTGGGAGGTGAACCGTTGAGCAGTGCATCCGTAGACAAACATGCAGCTATTCTGGATGCCGCTTATGAGCTTTTCGGTTCAGGCGGCTTTTATGAGACCAAGATGTCGGAAGTGGCCGAACGTGCAGGCATTGCCAAGGGTACGGTCTATTTATATTTTAAAAGCAAAGAGGAGCTCTTCATGGCGGTTACCCGCCGCGATTGTGAAGGCTTCCTTGAGCAGCTTGAGGGTAAGCTGAGGGCCTGCTCCGCAATGACAGACAAGCTCTCCGTGATTGCAGAGCATCATCTGTTCTATTACTATGAGCGCAAGCAGCATACGAAGCTGTTCTTCCGTGCGCCTAACAATAACCCTGAGCTGGTGGCGTATATGGCACAGTTCATGGAAGCCTATATGCAGGCTGTGGTGAAGGTGCTGCTGGAAGGCGGGGCTACCGAGCCGGAGCTGATGGCACAGTCGTACATCGGGATTCTGGACCGTCTGAAGATGGATATCCTGTTCGACCCTGAGTTTGCCGAGGCAGATGCGGATAAGAGGGCGAAGTTTGCGGCCAGGCTCTTTATCAATGGGGCACTGGGCAGCCTGGATTCGGCGCTGGGCGACTTCCCTGCTGAAGCTGAATCTTAAGAGAGTACAGCTAAGTTCCGGTTTCAAAATATAAGGCAAGCGAGGACAACTGATGAATATTATGACGGTGGAACACCTCTCCAAGAGCTACGGGGAGAAAACCTTGTTCCGTGATGCCTCCTTTGGCATGGACGACAGGGATAAGATAGGCGTAATTGGCGTCAACGGCACGGGAAAATCAACCTTTCTGAAGATTATCGCCGGGCTCGATACAGCAGATGAAGGGCAGATTAGCATCGGCAATGATGTGCGGGTGCAGTTTCTGGCCCAGAATCCGCCTTATGAGCCTGGAAATACGGTCCTGCAGCAGGTATTTGCCGGAGAGGACCCGGAGCTTGCGACGATGCGGGAATACATGGAGGTGATGTCTCTTCTGGAGCAGAATCCGGGAGACTCAGGGCTGGAGAGCAGGCTTGTCCGGATTGGTCAGGCCATCGACGCCGCCGGCACCTGGCAGCTGGAGAGTGAGGCCAAGACGGTTCTCACGAAGCTGGGGATTACCCGGTTCGATGCCCGGATGGAGAGCCTGTCGGGCGGACAGCGCAAGCGCGTAGCGCTGGCGGCGGCACTGATTACACCGTCGGAGCTGTTGATTCTGGATGAGCCTACCAACCATATTGATACGGATTCCGTAGCCTGGCTGGAGCAGTATCTGCAGAAGCGGCGCGGGGCGCTACTGATGGTCACGCATGACCGTTATTTCCTGGAACGGGTAGCCAGTGTAATGCTTGAGCTGGACGGCGGGAATCTGTACCGGTATGAAGCGAACTATTCACGGTTCCTGGAGCTGAAGGCAGACCGTGAAGAACGGGAGGCTTCGGCCGAGCAGAAGCGCAAGAATCTGCTGCGCACCGAGCTGGCCTGGATTCGCCGCGGGGCTAAGGCACGCTCCACAAAGCAGAAGGCGCGGATCGACCGCTTCGAGAAGCTCAAGGAGAGCACGGGAGGCGCATCGGCATCATCTATGGATATCTCTGTAGCGTCCACCAGACTGGGCCGCAAAATCATTGAGATTCAGGATCTCACCAAATCGCTGGATGGCCGGACCTTAATCAAGGATCTGAATTATATTGCTGTGCCGCAGGACCGCGTGGGGATTGTCGGCAAGAACGGCAGCGGCAAGTCCACGCTGCTTAACCTGATTGCCGGTAAGCTTACCCCGGACAGCGGTGAGGTGCAGCTCGGAACAACCGTGAAGCTGGGCTATTTCACCCAGGAGCATCAGGACATGGATCTCAGCCTGCGGGCGATCGAGTATGTGAAGGAAGAAGCCGAGATCATCAAGACCGCAGACGGCAGTGTCATCACCGCCGGGCAAATGCTGGAGCGCTTCCTGTTCCCTCCCGCGATGCAGTGGACGCCAATCTCCAAGCTGTCCGGCGGCGAGAAAAGACGTCTCTACCTGCTGCGCGTCCTCATGGGAGCCCCGAACGTGCTGCTGCTCGATGAGCCGACGAATGATCTGGACATCGGCACACTCGCTGTACTGGAGGATTACCTCGATGAATTCCCCGGCGTAGTCTTCACCGTATCGCATGACCGCTACTTCCTGGACCGTACCGTGGATAAGCTGATTGCCTTCGAGGATGGGGGCATCCGCCTGCATGTCGGCGACTATAGCGAATATGAAGAGTGGCTGGCGAAGAACGTCCCATCCGGCAGCGGGAACGCCGGCAAGGCAGACGGCGGCTCCGGCCGCAGTGCCAGCGGGGCTGGTGCCGCTGCTGAGCAGGGCGGGAATGCTCAGGCCGGGTCAGCGCCGCGCGAGAAGCTGAAATTCACCTTCAAGGAGCAGCGCGAGTATGAGGGGATCGACGAGGCCATTGAACAGGCAGAACAGCATCTGACAGACATCTCGGCCCAGATGGAAGCGGCCTTCGCCGACTCCGGCAGGCTGCAGGAGCTGGTGGAGAAGCAGCGGCAGGCCGAGGCAGAGTTGGAGCGTCTGATGGAACGCTGGACGTATCTGAATGAATTGGCGGAGAAGATCGCGGGTAAATAACACCGCGGTGCAGAAGGAGGGAACAGTGGCTGTGACTCATACGATAGAAGCTGCTGTGCAGCTCCGGTCCTCTGGCCGGGCAGAAGAAGCAAGGACCATGCTGCTAGAGCTACTGTCAGCAGACGGGAGCAATGCCGAGCTGCATTATCAGCTGGCATGGACGCATGATGTGCTGGGCTTGGAGCGTGAGGCGGTGTCCTATTACGAGCAGAGTCTTGCCCTGGGGCTTCCAGATGCGGAGCAGAAGGCAGGCGCGATGCTGGGCCTGGGCAGTACCTACCGGACGCTCGGGCAGTATGCGGAGTCCCGTGTGGTGCTGGAGCAGGGAGCGCTTGAATTCCCGCAGCGTGCGGAATTTAAGGCTTTTCTGGCCATGACGCTGCATAATCTCGGTGCTCACACCGAGGCCATGGAACTGCTGCTTACCTTGCTTGCGGATACATCCGCCGATCCTGGTATCCAGGATTACCGCAAGGCCATTAAGTACTATGCGGACAAGCTGGAGCAGGTATGGCCTTAACCGGGGGATGCAACATCTCACGCGTGAACACAGCCCTAATCCTCAAAGTCAGAGGGTATGCGGAAATCCTGCCCAAAATGCAACATCTCTCTCGTTATCTCAGCTCTAATCCGCAAATGTTGCCCAAAATGCAGGATTATTCCTCACCGGAGCCGGTGGGCAGGGGAATTGTTGCAATTTGTGCAGGAATCCCTGCAAATATTCAATTATGGGCGGGCCAGGTTGCAATAGTTGCAACATTTCGGCCGTGTAAAGTAATATTTGTCTAATTACTATATCAACAAGGTTAACTAAAAAGGCAGCACCAGCTATTGAAGTGAGCTGGTGCTGCCTTTTGTACTTTTTTACTAATATCCAGGTCGTGTTGCTATAGAAAGTGACCCGCCGTGGCGAGCAGCCCGATCAGTTCGCCCCAACATAAGCCGCCAGCAGCTTAGCCGTATTAAGCACAGCCTGCTTGTGGGTACGCTCCATGGAGTGCGAGGCGTGTACGCCCGGTCCGATCAGTGCGGCCCGGATGTTATTTCCGCCGCGCAGTGCAGCAGAAGCGTCGGAGCCGTATTGCGGATAGATATCCACCGCGAATGGAATAGCCAGACCGTTCGCCAGCTCGATCATGCGGCTGGTCATGGCATAGTCATACGGGCCGGAGGAGTCCTTGGCACAGATGGAGACATCCGTCTCTTTGCAGCTGAGGTCATCGCCCATCGCGCCCATGTCCACAGCGATCATCTCATTGATCTCCCCTGGAATCCAGGCAGCGCCGTGACCTACCTCTTCATAGTTGGAGATGAGCAGGGACAGGTTATGCAGCGGCTTCCAGCCTTCGCGCCGGATGCTCTCCAGCAGCCCGAATAAGGCGGCTACACTGGCTTTGTCGTCCAGATGGCGGGATTTGATATATCCGCTGGGGGTAAGCACCGCCCTTGCATCGAACGAAATGAAGTCACCTACCGAAATCCCCAGCTTCAGCACATCATCCTTGGTGGAGACCAGCTCATCAATCCGGATTTCCATGTTCTCTTCCGCGCGCTTGAAATCACGGGCATCGGCATACACATGCACAGAAGGATGACTGGTCAGGATCGTACCGGTATAAGTTAAGCCGCTGCGGGTATGGATGATGCAATATTCATTCTCAATGCTGTTCATGCTGAATCCGCCTACAGAGGTTAAACGGAGGGTACCGTTAGACTTAATAGAGCGGACCATGGCACCGAGCGTATCCACATGGGCGCTGATGCCGATCGTGCGCGAAGGATCAAGTCCGGGTACGGTGAGCATCGCGCCGCCTTTTTCATTCCAGGTGAGCGGAATATTGAGCGCCGCCGCTTCTTCAGCCACGAGTGCCATCACCTGGGCGGTGAAGCCGCTGGGGCTTGGGGTGTCGAGCAGTTTTTTGAGCAGATTCAGAATATATTCTTCATTGGGCTGGATGGTAAGCAAGGATAGTTCCTCCTATTCGTCTATGGGTTACAGCCGGGATGATCCTTCTGGCGTAAAGGGGTCACTCTCAGCAGGGATAGGTTCCATGTTGATACTATTAGCGTCACGCAGCTTGGCAAGCTCGGCATTCAGGCTCTTAATCTGCTTCTGCAGCTTATACTGGCGGAAAATTCCGTACGAACCGACCACAACACCGCCGATCAGCGCACAGCCAAGAATAACGAGGATAAGCGGAATGCTGACAAAGTCAAACCCGAAATTAACGGGCACCGTATCCACATTCATTACTGCGAAAACTGCAGTCAGCAGAGCGAAAAATAAACCTAATATAAGTGACCATTGAAATTTCATATAGCTTCCTCCTCAGGATGATCTGACAATACAAATCCCCTGCCATCAAAGGGCAAGGGATTACTGTAATACTAAGCCTTCTGTCTTACTTGGTCAACTGCTCCATCTGTTCGATCACGCTCTCGAATACGCTCATGGCTTCGCGGATCGGTTCAGGAGACGACATATCAACCCCGGCTTTGCTCAGGATGTTAATGGAATAATCGCTGCCGCCGCTCTTCAGGAAGCCGAGGTAACGGTCAACCGCCGGTTTGCCTTCCTCCAGAATCTGTTTGGCGAAGCTCGTCGCCGCCGAGAAGCCGGTAGCATATTTATAGACGTAGAAGCTGTTATAGAAATGCGGAATCCGTGCCCATTCCATCTCAATATCCTGATCAATCACCATATCCTTGCCGTAATACTTGACATTCAGGTCATAGTAGATAGCCGAGAGATCCTGCGGTGTGAGCGACTCGCCTTCTTCAGCACGCTGGTGAATGATTTTTTCGAATTCAGCGAACATCGTCTGCCGGAATACCGTCGTGCGGAACTGGTCGGCATAATAGGTGAGCAGGTACATTTTTTCCTTCGGATCTGTGGATTTGTTCAGCAGGTAATCCATCAGCAGCGCCTCATTGGTAGTAGAAGCAACCTCCGCCAGGAAAATAGTGTACTGCGCGTCCCGGTATTTCAGCGCTGTGTCCGAATAGTAGGAGTGCAGGGCGTGACCCATCTCATGTGCCAGTGTGAACATGCTGTTCAGATTGTCATTATGGTTCAGCAGCACAAAAGGATGGGTGCCGTAAGCTCCCCAGCTGTATGCGCCGGAGCGTTTGTTCTCGTTCTCGTAGACATCGATCCAGCCTTTGTCATAGCCTTCCTGCAGAACACTCAGGTAGTCCTCGCCAAGCGGCTTCAGGCCTTCCTTGGTAATCTTCTTGGCCTCGTCAAACGTAATATCCAGCTTATATTCGTCCACCAGCGGAGCGAACAAGTCATACATATGTAGCTCATCTACCCCAAGCAGCTTTTGGCGCAGCTTCATATAACGGTGCATCAGCGGCAGACTCTCGTGAATCGTATCGATCAGATTCGTGTAGACTTCCTTCGGAATATTGTCGCCGTACAAGGACATTTCCAGTACGGAAGGATATTTGCGCACACGGGAGTAGAAGACATTCTTATTCACATTCGCGCTCAGCGTGGCAGCAATCGTGTTCTTTTGCTTGCCGTAAGTTTCATAGACCGCTTTGAAGGCGTTCTTGCGTACCTCACGGTCCGGGCTTTCGAGGAATTGAATATAGCTTCCGTGGGTCAGCTCAACTTCCTTGCCTTCTTCGTTCTTAATCTTAGGGAACTTCAGATCCGCATTATTCAGCATGCTGAATACAGTTTGCGGGGCCTGGGCGATCGTGCTGACCTGAGCCAGCAGCGCTTCTTCCGCCTTGGACAGGACATGGGCCTTCTCACGCTTCATTTCAGTCAAGGTGAAGGTGTAGTCGGAGAGCGAAGGGTCAGCGATGAACTGGTCCAGTGTCGCGTCAGGCAGGGCCAGAATCTCAGGTGTGACAAAAGAAAGAGCTTCACCCGCTTCAACGCCAAGCTTCTTGGCCTTGGAGGAGAGAGCCTGGTACTTCGGAGCCGCTGTATCCTCGTCCTGGCGCATATGCGCATAGACATAGAGGCGTTCAGTCAGCAGGGACAGCTTATCGTCCAGCTCGAAGCACTTCTTCAGGGCATCCGGAGAATCCAGCTTCCCCTGGAAGGAGGCAGCGCTTGTAATCAGCGCCTTCACTTCCTTATATTCGGCATCCCATTGCTCCTCTGAAGCAAACATATCTTCAAGCTTCCAGCGGTTCTCGGCGGGCACTTCACTTCTCTTAGGTAATTGTTCCATAGAAATCCTCCTCGGTAGATGGGATGCGGCTGGGCTGCTCTCCGCCTGCGGGAGCGCTGAGGACAGATTTCCCTGCAGCAGGCTGAGCGCAAGCAGGAGCGGGAGTGATTTGGCGGTAACGGACATGACGGCAGCCTCCTGATTCTCAAAGTCTGCTTAGTATGCCCTGCCAATTCATGTTTATTAAATCTTGCTTACAGATGAAGTTATGTGAGCAGGCTATAAATAATGAAGACAAAAGCCAGCGCAATCATAATGACTGCGGTCAATGCCATCCCGCGCTTCAAGCGCGAGGGCATTTTGTCCTTGCTCATAATCAGTACGGCACCCAGGCACAGGACGACAATGACATAAATGACAAGACTCTCATTATCCATGCCGGACTATACCTGTTTGAAGGCTGCGATGATATTCTTGTACTCTTCTTCATTATCCTTGTAGGATTCTTTATTGAAGCGGTTGTTCACCCACTGCATCATAGCCGGACGGCTCATGAAGGTATGCGTTTCTTCTCCCCATTGGTCGGAGATTTCACGAAGGATAATATAACGTCCCTGAACCTCCACCGTCATCATGTTCCACTTGTCTGTTTTGTATATTTCATGTTTTTTGATCATTATCATTACCACCCTGGCGATTTTTGGCTTTTGGGTCAATGATAACGCACCGGAGAAGGGAAAAGCAAATTAAATCATGAAATCAGGGAAAAGATGGATTGCTTTACAAGTATAGAAAGAGTATAATGTAAGCATACGCCATATATGGCGGTATTTTTAGGAGGTTGTTCATTTGAAAGGTACAGTAAAATGGTTTAACGCAGAAAAAGGTTATGGTTTCCTTCAAGTTGAAGGCGGCGAAGATGTATTCGTTCACTTCTCAGCGATTCAAGGCGACGGATTCAAGACTTTGGACGAAGGCCAAGCGGTAGAATTCGATGTTACTGACGGTAACCGTGGTCCACAGGCAGCGAACGTAGTTAAATTATAAAATACGGCCAAGGCAGAGCTTCTGTCAGCCGCAATATATATATTTGATCTAGCACGCACTGGCATAAGTAGCATCAGGCAGCTTGAGCAGCACAGTTCCTTCGGGGGCTGTGTTTTTTTATTGGTTAGGAAATTATGATTTACGTCCGATGTGGATAAGTTACGCATCAAGTTAATAGGAATGACTTCGCTGATTTCAGCGAACAGCAGGATATGGTCGAAAAACCGACTACATCCGGTACGGAAGGGGCGAGTGGGCGGGATGTGGTCGAAAAACCGACCACATTCGGTGCGGCAGAGGGGCAAGGGCCGGATATGGTCGAAAAACCGACCATATTCGGTGCGGAAGAGGCGAGTGGGCGGGATATGGTCGGAAAACCGACCACAATGGGGATGCCGGAGCATTTTGTTATGCTGCGGCGTGCCTGGTGGTGCTATATCCTTCCCCGCCCATAATCAGTCAGAGCGGGGTCTTGTTCCTTAGCGGGCGGTCCGTGCCGCCCCCGAGGTCCATCAGATGCTTGGACAGGAAGCCGATGAAGGCCAGAACCGAGAAGCCGGTAGCAACCAGATAGAATACAATCCGGCCGGCATCCTGGTAGATCAGTCCGCCGAAGGTGCCGCTGAGCAGACCTGCGCCGCTGGACCATACGACGGTGAAGAGTGCCATTCCGGTTGCCCGCAGGTGATCAGGGATGATCCGTGTGATGTAGCGGACCGCAGTTACATAATAAATGCCGAACGAAATGCTATGCATGGCCTGAATGGCAACCACGGTACCCGGCTCCCGGGCCAGCGACATGAACAGAAAGCGCAGCGTGAACATCAGGCTGGCAAAAGCAAGCAGCGGCAGCTCCTTGAACTTGTCGCCATATCTGCTGAGCAGGAAGAAGATGGGGATCTCACTGAGCGCTGAAGCCAGCAGCGCCCAGCCGACAACTTCATCTCCTGCATTCATGCCCTTGAGGCTGATCGTCAGGAAGGCCTCGTTCATCCGGTAGCCGATGGCGAGCAGGAATACAGAACCGAAGAACCACAGCACTTCCTTTTGCAGGAGAATCTCGCGGAGTCCGGCGCCCTTCAGCGGTCTGTCCGTAGACTCCTTGTCTACAGAGAGCGGAGCCGCCTCGGTTCGCTTCACATCCTTCAGCCCAATCGTAATCAGCAGCGCGGTTACGACAATCACAATACAAATCGCTACGCTGTACTGAGGTCCCAGCGTTCTGAGTACATAGCCGATTGTAAGGGCGAAGAAGGAGTATCCGAGCGAGCCGAATACACGGATGGCAATGAAATTCCGCCCGTGACGCTGGGCAATTTTAATTGCCATCGTATCTGCCAGTGGAAAGACAGGGTAATAGAAGAAATAGAAAAAGGATAAAATAAGCATGACACTCGAGAAATCGGTGGCTCTGGCCAGAATAATGGCGGTGATCAGCTGACCTCCAAGCAGGAGAGCCATAATCTTACGGACGGTACCCAGCCGGTCGCTCATCATACTCCAGAACAGATTAGAGAGAATCGAGATCAACGGGCCTACCGAGTAGAGCAGACCCATTTGCGGACTGCTGAAGCCTAAGTGGGCATAAAATAACGGGAAATAAGAAACAACCAGCACACTGGTGCCGTACAGCGTAAACATAAAGGATCGCAGCCAGTTTTGATCACTGTATTGGCCGCCGCTCCGCCTCGCATTCATGATTGTGCACTCCTTCGGGATATAGAAAAGTATAGTATAGCATAAAGCGGAGAGGCCGGGGGATTCGTATAATATCGATTTTCTGAATCTTTCAAGAGTTTGCGAAAGTGATTTTGTTGTTTGTACAAATCCGCTCTGCATATTATAATAATCATGATTTGGATAAGGAGACAACAATGTGGAGGCACTGTCATTGAATGAATTTGAGCAAGGCCGTAACCGTAGTCCGCGCGGTCCTATTGGACTCATGAAGAGGGTCTATAAGTACGTGCTGCCGGAAGTGCGATCATGTCTCGATTCCTGGCGCAAGGATGCAGAAGGAATTCCCGATCCCGAGCTCCGTAAGCAAGCGCTTGCCAGCATTGAAACGAAGCAGTTTCATTGCGAAGGCGGCGGAATCTATGCCGCCGGCAATTTGTCGATGAGACATATACTGATTCCGCTAATTGTTGCTTATCAGACGATCAGTGATTATTTGGACAACCTGTGTGACCGCAGTACTTCGCTTGATCCGGCCGATTTCCGGTTGCTGCATAAGTCCATGCTGGATGCTGTTACCCCCGGCGCGGAGCCTGTGAACTATTACGCGCTGCGCACGGAACAGAATGACGGCGGATACCTGCACAGACTGGTCCGCAAATGCCAGGAGATGACCTCCCGGCTACCCGGCTACGGTGCTGCTGCTGAAGAGGTCTATAATCTGGCTGTATTGTACACTGATCTTCAGGTCTATAAGCACATTCACCCGGAGCTTAGAGAAGCTGCCCTCAAGGAATGGTGGGAGAAGGAGGGGGAACGCGCGCCTCATCTCCAGTGGAATGAATTTGCTGCCGCAACCGGTTCAACCCTGGGCGTATTCATGCTTTTTCTGGCGTCCTGTGATCCTAAGCTAAGCACAGTGGCATCATCATCCATTCGTGCTGCTTATTTTCCGCATGTGTGCGGTCTGCATATCATGCTGGATTATCTGATTGACCAGGATGAAGACCGGGCCGGCGGTGATCTCAATTTCTGCAATTATTATGAGAATACGGATATGATGCTGAACCGGATCGCTTCCATTGTGGAGTGGGCCCGTAAGGATGTCCGGAGTCTTCCTGAGAACTCCATGCACCGTATGATCATCGAAGGACTGCTGGCCCTGTATTTATCCGATCCCAAGGTTAGTGAGCAACGCGAGGTCCGCTCGGTATCCCGGAGGCTGATGAAGAATAGTCCGCTGACCAGACTCTTCTTCTTCGTCAACAGCCGCTGGATACGCAAACACATGTATTAGATGCTGCCGGATCTTCTCCGGGTAAGGGGAGAAACTGGCACAAATTTAAGGAGGAACTAACAGAATGTCAAACGTAAAAAAAATCGCAGTAT
This sequence comes from Paenibacillus sp. FSL R7-277, assembly GCF_000517965.1. Classification (NCBI taxonomy): domain Bacteria; kingdom Bacillati; phylum Bacillota; class Bacilli; order Caryophanales; family Paenibacillaceae; genus Paenibacillus; species Paenibacillus sp. FSL R7-277. The sequence continues at coordinate 38,173 of NZ_ASPX01000034.1, read as the reverse complement.
TAACCAGTGGAGGAGACTCCCAGGGGATGAACGCCGCAGTGCGTGCGGTTGTCCGCAGCGCGATCTACTTCGGAATTGAAGTATTCGGCATTCAGCGCGGGTATCAGGGCCTGCTGAACCGCGACATTTTCCCGATGGATCTGCGCAGTGTCGGAGATATCATCCAGCGCGGAGGTACGGTTCTGCAGTCTGCACGCTGTCTGGAGTTCATGAAGCCGGAAGGCCAGCAGAAAGGTGCTGACATTCTGAATGAGCTCGGCATCGACGGTCTGGTTGTTATCGGCGGAGACGGCTCTTACCATGGCGCCAACAAGCTCAGCAAGCTTGGAATCAAGACGATGGCTCTGCCGGGTACCATTGATAATGATATATCGTTCACAGACTACACTATCGGATTCGATACTGCCGTTGGCGTGGTAGTGGATGCGATCAATAAATTGCGCGACACCATGTCATCCCATGAGCGTTCCTCCATCGTAGAGGTTATGGGGCGTCACTGCGGAGATATCGCTCTGCATGCAGGCCTTGCTTCCGGGGCGGAGACGATTCTGGTGCCGGAAATGCCTTATGACCTGAATGAGGTAGCTGACCGGATGAAGGATAATTTCGCACGCGGCAAACGTCACAGTATCGTCATTGTAGCTGAAGGCGTCGGCAAGGGTGAGGATGTTGCTCAGGCACTCAAAGACCGCCATGCTTCCCTGGATGCCCGTGTTACGGTGCTGGGACACATTCAGCGCGGAGGTACTCCAACACCAGGAGACCGTAACCTCGCCAGCCGTCTGGCTGATTTCGCGGTCCGTAAGCTGATCGAAGGCGAATCGGACAAGGCATGCGGAATTATTAAAGGGGAATTGACCCTGACCGATATCGATAAGGTAGTGAATACGAAGAAGGATTTCAATATTGAGCTGTATGAGCTGGCTTCCCGTTTGTCCCAGTAAGAGCAGCAGAATTTATAGGATCTTCAAATTTCACCGGAGCAGCAAGCCTTCCATCACCGGAAGGGGCTGCTCTTTTTTGACTTGACAGTATACCCCCACCCGTATATATTAATACCCATAGGGGTATACAATTAGGAGGGAATAAGCATGAGTAGAACTATAGTCATTATCGGCGGTGTTGCCGGAGGGGCATCCGCTGCGGCACGCCTAAGAAGACTGAACGAAGAAGACAACATTATCATGATTGAGCGGGGAGAGCATGTTTCTTTTGCCAATTGCGGGCTGCCTTATTATATTGGGGAGAGTATTGATTCCCGGGACAAGCTGTTTCTGCAAACACCGGCTGGAATTAGGGCACGCTTCAATATTGATGTGAGAATCTTTACCGAGGCGACAGAGATTGACCGTGAACATAAGCAGGTACACTGCCGCAATGTTACAACAGGCGAGAGACTGCAGATTCCATATGATATCTTAGTACTCTCACCGGGAGCGAAGCCGATAGTTCCCCCGATTCCGGGTATTTCAGAGGCTGAGAACCTGTTTACCTTAAGGAATATTCCTGATACAGACCGTATCAAGGCCTATGTGGACAGCCGTCACCCCCGGCATGCCACTGTAATTGGTGCAGGTTTTATTGGTCTTGAGATGGCGGAGAACCTGCGGGAGCGGGGGCTTGATGTCACTGTGATTGACCGGGGGCAGCAGATTCTGAACCCGCTTGATCTCGAGATGGTTCGTCCGCTGGAAGAGCATATGCGTATGCACGGGGTGGAACTGCGGATGAATGAGGGGGTAGAGGCTATTGAACAGCAAGGCAGCCTGCTCCGTCTCTCCTCCGGCGGGGAGCTTAGAACGGATATGGTTATCTTGGCGATTGGGGTCAGTCCTGAGAATGACCTGGCACGGAGCTGCGGGCTGGAGCTGGGCATCCGGGGATCGGTTAAGGTCAATGCCTCGCTACAGACCAGTGATCCGGCCATCTATGCCGTAGGGGATGTCATTGAAGTGAAGGACCGCGTTCAAGGGTTCGATACCATGGTCTCTCTGGCCTGGGGAGCGAACCGGCAGGGGCGTCTGGCCGCCGATCATATCAACGGCCGGGAAGCCTCTTACACTGGGGCATTAGGTACTGCGATTATCAAAATTTTCGATATGACTGCTGCGCTGACCGGGAACAACGAGAAGACGCTTAAGTCGCTTGGGGTACCTTATGAAGCTGTGCATATCCATCCGAATTCTCATGCCGGTTACTACCCCGGTGCTGCACCGATAGCGCTTAAGCTGCTGTTCAACCCGCAGACAGGAGAGATTTATGGAGCACAAGCGGCCGGAAGTGCCGGAGTGGACAAAAGAATAGATGTCATTGCCACCGCGATCCGCAGCAGGCTTAAGGCAGATGAGCTGGCCGATCTGGAGCTGGCGTATGCGCCGCCGTATTCCTCGGCCAAAGATCCGGTCAATATGGCGGGCTATGTTGCCTCCAATCTGATGGAGGGACTCGTCCGTAATCTGCAATGGCATGAAGTGGACGAATTCACACGTAGTGGCGGCCTCATCATTGATGTCAGAGACGAAGCAGAGCGTTTAGCCGGGTTCATTCCGGGTTCCATCAACATTCCGCTGGCTGGGCTGAGAGACCGGCTCACAGAGATTCCTGGGGATCGGGAGATCGCCGTGTCCTGCCAGGTAGGGCTGCGCGGCTACATTGCTGCCCGCATGTTAATCCAATACGGATATGCAGTACGAAATGTTGACGGAGGGTACAAAACATACGCAGCGATGGCAAGGGGGAATAACACTGATGATTCCGGCAAAAGAGAGACGCCGGCTTTAAAAGTGAATGCCCCGTCTCCCGCCAGTATAGTCCATAGCCACGAAAAGCTCAGCCCTAAGCCGCAGCTCCTGCTGGATGCTTGCGGATTACAGTGCCCCGGCCCTATACTCAAAGTATATGAGACTATAAGCTCAATGGAGGAAGGCCAGCGGGTTGAGATCACTGCAACGGATTTCGGTTTTGCCGCTGATATCAGGCAGTGGTGCAGCAAGACAAGGAACACACTGGAATCAGTGGATGTATCCGGGGGCAAGGTTCAGGCGTTGGTACGGAAGGGAGTAGACCCGGCAGACAGAACCGTAGTTCCGGCGGAACAGTCAGCGGTCTCTGAAGGTACAACGATGATTGTTTTCAGCGGTGATCTTGATAAAACTATCGCTTCCTTCATTATTGCAACAGGCGCCGCAGCAATGGGCAAGCAGGTAACCATGTTCTTTACCTTCTGGGGGCTTAATGTTCTGCGCCGGGGGCAGTCTCCGCAGGTGAAGAAGAATGCTCTAGACCGGATGTTTGGCATGATGATGCCGAAGGGAACGCGGAAGCTTCCCTTATCCCGCATGAACATGGGCGGGCTTGGGTCGAAGCTGATCCGCTATACTATGGGTCGCAAGAATGTGGAATCCCTGGAGAATCTGATGCAAGGCGCACTGAATGCCGGAGTTAAGCTGATGGCCTGCACGATGAGCATGGACATCATGGGCATCAAGCAGGAGGAATTAATTGAAGGTGTAGACTTCGGCGGTGTTGCCAGCTATCTTGGAGCTGCCGAGGATTCCGGCGTGAACTTATTCATCTAGAGGGGGCCAAGGGACAGTGGAGTATGATAAAGCTATTAGCAACCGGTTGAAGCGTATCGAAGGTCAGGTGAGGGGAGTACTCGGGATGCTGGAGGAAGGCAAAGATTGCCGCGAGATCGTGACTCAGCTGACAGCGATCCGAACAGCCGTAGACCGCTCTATTGGTGCAGTGATCGGAGACAATCTGGAGCACTGTATTCAGGAAGAGCTTGCGAAGGGGAACTCCCCTGATCAAGTGATTAAGGAAGCAGTAGATTTGCTTGTAAAGAGCCGTTAATGAAGAACAGCCACTGACGAAGGGTGAAATCTCCCGGATGTCTGTGGCTGTTTTTGTTATAAGACAAGAACTTTTTTGTGGAGCTCCGTGCTATTTCATGCCTTCTCCGGGGCGAATCTGCGCTGCACCCTGACGAGCCGGCCCAGGAGCAGAATTGCGCCGATTCCAAGGCCGGTAATGAGTCCGATCCAGTAGCCGTAAGCCCCAAGCTCAGTATAAGTGGCGAGCAGGTAGCCGACGGGCAGGCCGATCACCCAATAGGCAATGAAGCAGATGACGAACGCAGGATTAACATCCTTATATCCCCGCAGTACGCCTTGAGTCGGGGTTGCGATGGCATCGGAGATCTGGAAGAAGATCGCGTAGATCAGGAAATGCTGGATCAGCGAGATCACCTCATGGTCATCCGAATACAGTCCGGCGACATGATTCCCGGCGAAGAGCAGCACCAGCGCTGTGAGCAGGGAGAGGACAGCCGCCGTACCAATGCCCATAATGCCATACTGGCGCGCATCCCTCAGCCGGCCGGAGCCGCTCTCGAAGCCGACGAGAATCGTCAGACTCATGCAGATGCTCAGCGGAATCATATAAAGGGTGGAAGCGAAGTTAATGGCGGCCTGATGGGCAGCGATTGTAATGGTATCGAAGCGGCTCATCAGCAGGGTTACAGCCGAGAACACCGCCGTCTCGAAAAAGATCGAAAAGCCGATAGGCACACCAATCTTCAGCAGCTCCTTGAGACTTACCAGGGACACCGCGTGAAATTTACGGAAAATTTGCAGATTGCGGAAAGGCTCAGCTCGGTAGACGAAGATTAGGGCAATCAGAAAAATGACCCAATACGTGATCGCAGAGGCTACGCCTGCGCCTACTCCGCCAAGGCGGGGGAAGCCGAAGTTACCGAAGATCAGCAGATAGTTAAGCCCCACATTGACCGGCAGGGCAATCAGGGTGATGAACATGGAGACACGGGTCTGACCCAGGGCATCAATACAGCTGCGGACAACGGTATAGCCGAACAGCGGGATAATGCCGAAGGAGATGGCACCGAGGAAGCGGAAGGCAATATCTCGTACCGCAGGCTCCAGATTCATGAAATTCAGGATCGGTGTGAGAGCGAGGCTGCCAAGAATCAGCACGAGCACGGATACGATCAGGGAGAGCCAAATGCCCTGCATCACCTGGTTAGCCACATCCTTACCCCGCTTGCTGCCGAGGAGATGAGACACAATGGGTGTAATCCCCATAAGAATACCGCTAAGGCCTGTCTGGATCGGAATCCACAGGCTTGTGCCGATGGCTACGCCGGCCAGATCATTCGTGCCGAATTTGCCGGACATATTGGTGTCGAAGAAGGTAATGGCCGACAATGCAATCTGAGTAATCAGAATCGGAAGCAATATATGCAGGAATTGCCCGGCCTTTTGTTTAATGGAAGTTGTCTGTTTCATAATGATCAATGCCCCGTTATCTTTATTTTGAATACTTATTTTCCCAGTGTAAATATTCCCAGTAAAAAGCCCGGCAGCTGCCGGGCTCTGGATATCATGCGGCTATGGATACATCCGGATAATTGCAGAAAGCTTATTGGTCATACTTCACATCGGCGGTGTAGCGGTTGTTGGCATTCCATAGCAGGAATTCGTCAATATTCTGATCCTTCAAGGCACGGATCTGATCTTCAACCTGCTTCTTGCCGTATTTGACATAATGCCCGCTGCCCAGCCAGCTGGCGGTGAAATCCTGAATCCATGGGCGGATGACCGGCTTGTAGCTGCCTAGAGGATTCAGCTTCTTGTGTGTATCGACCATTGAGCCCTTAATGGTAGCATAAGGGTCTTTGTCCGGGTCCTTCACATCGAACCAGCCGGTGGAGTAATGGCTCGGATAGACCATCGGGCTGATAACATCGACATTCTTGGAGATCTTCACGAAGTCCTGTCCGATGCCTTCTGCGGCAGGTACCGAGGCGGCATATCCGAAGATATCTACAGAGATCCGAACTCCCAGCGGAGCGAGCTCAGCTTTGGCATACTTGACAAAGTCGGCGATGATTTCCACGCGCGGTCTGTCACTCTTCGTGTATTTCAGAGTGTCCGCACGCTTCTCGAAGCCTTCAGGGAAGCGTACATAGTCAAACTGGATTTCCTTGAACCCGAGCTTAACGGCTTCCTTGGCAATATCTACGTTATACTTCCACACATTTTCATTATAAGGATTGACGAAGCTGTCTCCGCCCTTGTTGGCCCAGACAGAGCCGTCTTTGTTGACGAAGGATAATTCCTTGTTCTTCTTGGCGAGCACTGAATCCTTGAATACTACGATCCGCGCAATCGGGTAGACATCATGCTCCTTCAGGCGGGTCATCAGCTTGTTGATATCCCCTATGAACGGCTGGGGATGCCCCATTTGCTGAAGCTCAGCATTGTCCGTCTTGTAGGTGATATATCCGGCATCATCCTTAATATCGATGACCATGGAGTTGAGCTCAGTCTTGTCCAGCAGGGCAAGCAGGGTCTCCATCCGTGCGCCACCGGCGCTGTAGGCAGTCACGTATATCCCTTTAACCTTGGGAGCATCCGGCTGCGGATCGGCAAGAAGTGCTGTCTCCGGCGATGCGCCTGGTGAAGGTGCAGGAGAGGCAGTGCCGCCTCCGTTCGGTGATGCTGCTGCGTCCGGATTGGTGGTGTGTTCTGCGACGATGGGGGGATTCATGGCGCTCTGCAGGGCTGCTGCCACATCGGCTTCATGTCCTTGATTCGGAACACCTACGCCTCCCAGGGCCATCATCAGTAAAGCCCAGGTGATATTCATTTCTTATTCGCTCCCTTTATGTACATTCCTTATAAAGTATAAGGTAACGGATGCACCCAAAAAGAACAGACTTGTAACAATACCCGTAATTTTTTGAGGTCATATTTCCGCTCTTGTTGTTTATAAACGGGATGTACAGATTTTGAACCGCTGATTATAAAAGTAAATGCCGCCCCGGACTGGCACGAAGGCCAATGACCAGGACGGCAACTATTACAACTTGCTCTTTAGGGCAGCTTGCTTAATGAAGATACGCAGAATTCTGATGCTCGCAAATGCTGTAATGGATGATATCCATGGCATCTGCCGGTTCCAGAATACTCAGACCGTCACGCAGTACGATTACAGAATTGAGTTCGTCCTGCTTCAGGAACGGTATCATATCCGGATACCACCTCATGACGATTGCTGACAGTTTTACCGTTTCCATTTCCACAAAAATCACCCTTTCCTTTTTCGAATCGAACTGAATCAGAATTCAGGGTCCACCCGGAAAAACGAAGTGCCTGGAAAAAAGAGGGTAAATCACAATCTTCATGAAATTGTTAAGGTCCTGCGTAGCTATAATATAACATAATTTGAACGGATAAGCATTTTCTTATAAATTACCGTTTGCGGAAAGAGCCCATCACACCGACAGTTTCAACGATATTTACAAAAGCCTGCGGATCGCTTGTTTTAATAATACGTTTCAGTTCTGCAAGCTCATACCGTGTGGTCACTGTCATTAGCATGTCCCGTTCTACATGAGAATAAGCACCTTCTGTCTTAAATTTTGTAACGCCGCGCTGAAGGCCCAGCAATTGCTGCAGCAGCTCGTCAGTCCGGTTGGTGATAATGTACACGGTAACTTTGATGTGGCTGATATGAATCAGGTCGACCACCTTGCCGGTGACGTAAATGGAGACCATCGAGGCAAGCGCCAGATTCCAGTTGTCGTCAAAATAAGCCGCAGCAAGAATGACGAGACCATTGAGACCGACCAGCACACTGCCTACCGGGAAATCCCGGTACCGTGTTATAATGGAGCCCAGAATATCGAAGCCGCCCGAGGAGCCTCCTACCCGGAAGGAGATGCCCGCACCGGCACCCACAAGCACCCCGCCGAAGACAGAGGCAAGCAGCATATCCGAGGATACTTGAAAGACCGGTACCACCGTCATCAGCCAGGTGGTAGCCCCTACAGAGACCATGCTGAGAATAATAAACCGGCGGCCCAGCTGAAACCATCCGGTTGCAAGCAGCGGGATATTGAAGAGTAAATAGAGTAAGCTGATGTTAAAAGGAGTGAAATAACCGGCCAGCATGGCGAGGCCGGATACGCCTCCGCTGAGCAGTCTGTGGGGGATCAGGAACAGATTAAAGCCGCTTGCGATCATCGCTGAACCGAAGAGAACGGCAAGAAAGCTCCCGAATAATCTTAGTTTAACCAAGCAAATTCACCTCTGAGTGTAGTGTGAGTGTCATGTAAGTAATGAAAGTAAGGAATACACTGGTATTCCTGATTGGGTTTGTGATATAATGTATAGGATATTCTTGAGTAGGACGTTACAATGGTATTTTTGCATTGCTTAGAATGCGAAGCTACAATTGTCAGGTGTATGTAGTGGCCTGATCATAGGACAGTTGTTTGTCCCAATACGCGCTAAACCATGCAGAAAATCCGGCATGATTGGACAGCCTATAAATGTGTTTACCGCTACTTAAGAATACAGACAAGCATGTGGAATGTCCACTGTATAGAAGGAGCATGAATAATTTGAAAACATTCGCAGAATTCGGCTTGGAGCCAAAAGTACTTCAAGCAATCACAGAGCTAGGATTTGAGGAAGCAACACCAATCCAGGAGCAGGCTATCCCGCTTGCTATGGCCGGATCGGATCTTATCGGACAGGCACAGACGGGTACAGGTAAGACCGCAGCCTTCGGGATTCCCCTCATCTCCAAGATCGCAAGAGAAGAAGAGAAGATTCTGGCACTGGTAATGACGCCAACACGTGAGCTGGCCATCCAGGTCGCTGAAGAAATCGGTAAGTTGACCCGCTTCAAAGGACTTCGTTCACTGGCTATCTACGGCGGGCAGGATATCGGCCGCCAGATCCGCGGACTGAAGAGAAAACCACAGATTATTATTGGTACACCAGGACGCCTCCTGGACCATATCAACCGCAAGACCATCCGCCTGGATGATGTTCAGACGATCGTACTGGATGAAGCCGATGAAATGCTAGATATGGGCTTCATGGAGGATATCCAGACCATCCTCAAGCTCGTTCCTGAAGAACGTCAGACCATGCTCTTCTCGGCTACTATGCCTCCTAACATTCAACGCCTTGCCCAGCAGTTCTTGAAGAACCCGCAGCATGTATCCGTAATTCCTAAACAGATTAGCGCACCGCTTATCGACCAGGCTTATGTTGAAGTGCCTGAACGCCAGAAATTCGAAGCGCTTAGCCGCTTAATTGACATGGAATCGCCAGATCTGGCAATTGTATTCGGCCGCACGAAGCGCCGGGTAGACGAGCTTGCAGAAGGCTTGCAGAAGCGCGGATATTCCGCTGACGGCCTGCATGGCGACTTGTCGCAGAACCAGCGGGATGCTGTAATGCGCAAATTCCGCGACGGCAGCATTGATGTACTGGTTGCTACAGACGTAGCTGCACGCGGCCTGGACGTATCCGGCGTAACGCATGTAATTAACTTCGACCTTCCGCAGGACCCGGAGAGCTATGTACACCGTATCGGCCGTACAGGCCGCGCCGGCAAGGAAGGAACAGCCTGGTCCTTCGTAACTCCGCGCGAAATGGATCACCTGCACCTGATCGAACGCGTGACCCGTCACCGCATTACCCGCAAACCGCTTCCTACGATGGCCGAGGCTATTGAAGGCAAACAACGCATTACAGCAGAACGTCTGCTTGCAATGGTAGAGGTTGGCGAACTGAACGAATACAAAGGCATTGCCATTCAATTGCTGGAGCAATATGATTCTGTACAGCTGCTGTCCGCAGCTATGAAGCTTCTTACCGGCGATAACAAGGATGCGCAAATTGAGTTGACTCCTGAAGATCCGATCCGTGCCAAGCGCCGCGGCGGCAAGAACGACATCCGTAGCGGGCGTAAGCCTAACGGCGGCTATGGCGGCAACCGTTCCGGTTCCGGTTCTAGCTCCGGTGGCGGCTATCGCGGCAACCGAGACAATGCAAGCGGCGGCGGCTATCGCGGAAATCGTGACAACGCCAGCAGCGGCGGAAGCACCCGTGGCGGCTACAGCAGCGGCTATGGCGGTAACAGCGGAAGCGGCAGCAGCTATGGCGGCGGCTACAAAGGCAACCGTGATGGAGCGAGCCGTAACACAGACGGAAGACCGTCCTCGCGTCCGAGCAGCACAAGCACCCGCCCGGCCAAGCAGGATTTTGACGCTTAAGCTATAACAGAACACCTTGAAGAAGACGAGCAACCGTTACCGGTTCCCGTCTTCTTTTTTTGCTGTGGATTCACTTAGATGAAGGTACGGCTGATGATGACCAGCAGGATGAAGAGCACGAGAATTGTTCCGGTGGAAGTCCAGGGATTGCAGCAGCCAGGTGCGGACATGAGGTCAACCTCCTTTGAGCATGGGGGATTTGTTGTGGTTACAATGTAATATATGGACGTATTGCAGAGCTTGCTTAGACACTTACCTAGAACTTGTAAACTTGGGCGCTGGAAAAGTCCTGTACAAACAGGTATAGTTAAGATACGCAGTATGCACAAGATAGACAGGAGGAAGGGAATTGGAGTTTAAAGGAGCAATGGGCGGTATATACCGCATCACGGAATGGATCTCACGCATCGCCTTCAGCAATATTTTATGGGCATTGTGTTCGATACCGTTTCTGTTCGCAGGAATTATGAAGATCCTCATGCTGGGTTCAGGAGCAGGCGGACCGAATGAGCAGATTATGCTGAACTGGGTACTTGGTGTATTCGCGCCATTCACTGTATTTCCGGCTACGTCGGCGTTATTTACAGTGGTGCGCAAATGGGTAATGGGCAATACCGATGTAAGTACATTCCGCACTTTTTTTCAGGGATACAAAGAGAATTATCTGAAAAGCATGCTGGGAGGGCTTATCTACACCCTGCTGTTTGTCGTGATGTACGTTGATGTGACCGTATACATGACGCAAATGCCGAATTTCAAGATTGTCGGTATCCTGATGCTGGTGCTGATGATTATTTTGTTCGTATCGATGTTTAACTTCTTCTCCATCGTGGTTCACTACCAGATGACGTTCAAGGAAGTGGTAACCAATTCGATTCTGCTCACGATCGCCCGGCCGATCCGTGTGTTCTCGACGTTGATTGGTTCAGGCGTTCTTCTTTATATAGGTCTGCGGTATCCGGTGCTCTATGTGCTGTGTATTCCTACGCTGATTGCTATGCTCGCCTTCTTTAATTTCTTCGCTACATACAATAAGCTGCAACTACAGGTGGAGAAGAAGAAGCTGGCTGAAGAACAGGCCGCGCTGGAAGCAGCTGAGAATGAAGGTCTGCCGGCCGATGATGATGACGAAGACGAGGATGAAGACGACAGAGATAAGGACACCGGTAAGGATTTTAAGCGGACTTAACATTCTCTTGATCATCCGGGCAGTAATGTCAACGGAAAATGATCCCGGCGTTAAATAAAGCGCATACAGGTTTACTTTTTCGTCAAAACGCAATATAATGGTTATAAATCCTGCGATGTACGTTATGGTTGCTCGTTGTTTTGAACCAATGATAATGTCTTGGGAGATCTACATGAAGCGCGGCTGAACAGCCCTGTCTATATGACCTGGGGAATTCAAAAACGACTTCTGCGGTCACCCACCTGCTCTAGCAGGTTCAGAAGACACTGCAGCCGGACGGCATAGGCGGGTTTTCTAATGGAATTGACAAGGCATCCTGTTACCTGCTCACTAGCGGGTAGAGGGTGCCTTTTTCAAGGTTAAAGTGAGCAATGCCCTTTTGTTCCGCGGACAAGAGTGTTACACTTAGGGTAGTGAACTTGGGATTTGAAGAGGGGGAAGAATTTTGTCGTTGAAAAGAACCTTGGTCGGTTTATTTCGCAGTCATGACGGAACAAGCGACCGTGCCAAAGATCCGGCATTGAAAACGCGTTATTACAATCTTTCAAGAGACAAGGCGTGGGATGAAGTATCCGCAACGCTGAAGAAAATTCCTGGTTATAAGGTCTTGCATGAAGTGCAGTCTGTAGGGGAGATTACCCTGGAGAAAAGAACGGCGTTAGGCCGCTCGCTGGATATTACCGTATCTGTGTTAAGCACCACGCCCGTACGCTGTGCCGTAGATATATATTCAGCATCCAGAGGGTCGCTTGGCGATCTGGGTGCCAATTACCGTGTTATTCAGCGTTTGTACCAGTCTTTGGATAAGAAGCTGGGCAAATATAAGGTGGATTAAGGACAGCATTCGGGCATGTATTGCCGGGATTGTATGCGGTTTCCGGGAGTGGGACAGCCTGTTCCGGGCACGGCTATTCCTTATTGATCATCATACGCAAAAAGCGGAGAAGGATGACCTTCTGCCGCTTTTTTTCAAAAATGTACATTTATAGTCTTGGATGCTGTATAACATATCAGTGCTGTCCGTTTAAGCCTAGAGGAGAGCTTTAACTGCGGAAATCGCCGCTTCGTAGTCCGGGTGCTCAGCCATTTCACCGAGATACTCGACATAAGCCAAAGTGTCGTTCTTGTCTACAACGAAGATGGAGCGCATGTCGAGGCGGAATTCCTTGATCAGGACGCCATAGGCTTGTCCGAAGGAAGTCTCTTTGTGGTCGGACAGGGTGATTACACTGTCGATGCCTGCGGCGCCGCACCAGCGGGCCTGGGCGAAAGGAAGATCTGTGCTGATGGTGAGAATCACTACATCATCGCCAAGACCGGCAGCCTCACTGTTGAAGCGGCGGGTCTGCGCATCGCACACACCGGTATCCAGGGAAGGTACAACACTGATCAGCTTGATTTTGCCAGCGTAATCTGTAAGTGTAACATCTTCCAGGAGATTCTTGCTTACCGTGAATTGCGGCGCGGAATCTCCGGCTTTCAGCTGCGGGCCTACCAGAGTAATGGGGTTGCCCTTAAAAGTGGCTACGCCTGTTCTTTCTTGCGTCATGTCCTTGTTTCCTCCTTGAATTGCATTATTGGCATGTACCTGCCAGAATAAATTATAATCTTTTTAGAAGCTGGATGTCGAGCTGGACAACATACATAAAAGGATGGGTGTTATGATTTTTATAAGGTATGAGAAGTGGAGAAGCTATCTCCGGTATTATCCTGTAACCTGTGCGCTGATTCTGGCCAATGTGGTTATGTTCATCGTGCTGTCCCTGAATGGCGGCTCCACCAACCTGTATACACTTGTGGAATACGGGGCTACGGTCAATGTGGGTGCTGAAACGGATGAGTTGTGGCGCTGCGTGACGGCGATGTTCCTTCACAACGGCTTCGCTCATTTGTTCTTCAACAGCTTCTCGCTGCTTGTTTTCGCCCCGCCGCTGGAGCGGTTGATGGGCTGGTGGCGTTATGCACTGCTGTATCTGGGCGGCGGCTTCATTGCTAATCTGCTGTGGGTTCTTATAAGCAGCCGAGGGAATGTAGAGATTGGAATTGTCTCTGTAGGGGCCTCGGGGGCGATCTACGCCGTCTATGGCGCATTCCTCTATATTGCGGTGTTCCAAAGGGCAATGATGGATGAGGGCTCGCGCAAGACGCTTTACGGACTTCTGGTGATGGGGATTATCATGTCCTTTGCCGCTCCAAATATAAATTATATGGCTCATATCGGCGGCCTGATCGCCGGATTCTTCATCTATGGGCTAATCATCCGTGTATTCAAACGAAAACGGCGATAAGGAAGGGTGTAATCGTGGAGCTTAGACAGCTGCAGTATTTTCTGAAGGTTGCCCAGAAGGAACATGTCACCAGAGCGGCGGAGGAGCTGCATGTCGCACAATCTGCGGTAAGCCGCCAGATTCATCAGCTGGAGCAGGAGCTGGGAGTGGATCTGTTCATGCAGAAGGGGAGGAATCTGCAGCTTACGCCTGTCGGGCAGCTCTTTTGCAAAAGAGTGGAGTCGGTCCTGAATGAACTCGACCGGTCGGTGGCGGAGGTGCATGAATTCCTTGACCCGGAGCGCGGCGAGATCCGCATCGGCTTCCCGCATAGCCTCGGGACCCATCTGATTCCTTCCATTGTGGCGGAGTTCCGCAGCCATTATCCCCATGTGAAATTCCGCTTCAAGCAGGGGGCCTATCCATCCTTAATCAAGGATGTTATCTCTGGAGAGGTGGATCTGGCATTCATCTCGCCGTTCCCGGAGAATGCCCCGCATGTGGCCGGAGATATCGTAATGACCGAGGAGCTGTTCGCCATTCTGCCGCAGAATCATCCGCTTGCAAGCAGGGAAGTGATCCGGCTGGAACAACTGCGGGACGAGAAGTTTGTATTGTTCAGCCAAGGCTACTCGCTGCGGCCGATTGTGTGGCAGGCCTGCCTTGCGGCGGGGTTCAAGCCGCAGATTGCTTTTGAAGGCGGGGAGACCGATACAATCCGCGGTCTGGTAGCCGCCGGGATGGGGGTAAGCTTGCTGCCGGAGATGGCGCTCTACCAGACCAACCCCATGCAGCCTGCACAGGTCCGGGTGGTGGAGCCTACGATTACCAGAACCGTCGGGCTGATTCACCGGGCAGAAGGCAAGCTGCCGCTGGTCGCCCAGTCCTTCCGTAACTTCCTGCTTACCTATTTCAAAGACAGGCAGACAGACAATACCCCGGTCGGCTCGTAGCCTACCGGGGTATTGTCTGTGCAGTGATATAGATCTTAATCGCGGTTACCGAGGAACATCAGGATCAGGCGGATCAGCTCGATCAGAGATACCAGCGCTGCTGCCACATAGGTGAGCGCTGCGGCGTTCAGGACCTTGGCTACGCCGCGCTCTTCATCATTACGGATGAAGCCCTGCTGTACCATAATCCGGCGCGCGCGGCTGCTGGCGTTGAATTCAACGGGCAGCGTGACGAGCTGGAAGGCTACTGCGGCAGAGAAGAAGATAATGCCGAGCCCGATAAGGTTGAACGAGCTGAAGATAAAGCCTGCAAGCAGCATGAAGGGAGCGACCCCGGAGGCGAAGTTTACGACCGGGAACATCCGGTGGCGCAGCGCCAGCATCGGATAATGCTCCTTGTGCTGAATCGCATGGCCGATCTCGTGACAAGCGACGGAGACCGCTGCGATGGAGCTTTCATAATATACAGGCTCCGACAGCCGTACAACACGGTTAATCGGGTCGTAGTGGTCTGTAAGGGTTCCCTGAACCGGTTCAATGGGAACATCGTAGAGTCCGTTGGCATCCAGCATACGCCGGGCAGCTTCATAACCCGTTAAGCCGTTCATGTTCGGCACCTTGGCCCATTTCTTGAAATTGCCCTTGACCCTGAACTGGGCCCATACAGAAAAGATAAAAGCGACAGCTAACAACAGATACATTAGTGGCATCATATGTGCTCATTCCTCCATTATAAATTACAAGCTGTTACATTGGCGGTCCCTGGGTCAGCAGAAGCCGGATCGCTTCCATACAGGCGACACCCTGAGGAATCAGGGCTGCCAGTGCCCGGTTGGCCTGGCCAGGCTTCAAACCGCTTATCACGGGCTCCAGGGCCTTCACTTCCCGTTCTAGCTGCTGCATCTGAAGCTCGAGCTGGACCAGCTTGCCGGAGACCTCAGCCTCAGGTGTGGCTGCATTCCACTTGCCCATCAGGGATTTGATTTCTTCCAATGTATATTTCTCTTGCTTAAGCTGATTAATACGTTGAAGAACGACTAAGGTTTCATGACTATAGAGCCGGTAATTCTTCATGCTCCTGGATTCCGGTGTAATCAGTCCAAGCTTCGTATAATAATCAATGGTACGTTCACTGATGCCGGCCGCCTTGGCCAGCTCTCCGATCCGGTAAAGGGTCATATCTCCAAGTTATCTCACCTCGCTATTTCCTGCGTAAAATAATCATATCAAATTGGAAACCGTACAGTCAAACGTGACGCTTACTTTAAAGTATATGCTGACTTTTCATAAAGATGCTGGGGAGGCAATCGAAGCGGGAATATTCCTTAGAGGAGAAGAATCCATGTAAAACATGACATGACGTGTTATATGATTGAGCGCCCAGCTCATCTGGAAATCATCAGGATCACGGTGAGCGGAGGGTACGGTTTGGTGTGATCAAGGGATAATAAAAGGCATGTTTACTAATAGACATTAATAAAAATACAGTATGAAACTTAGGAAAAAGCTCTGTTGACTGTATACGTTTGCATAACTGGTACGTAAGGAAGCGCGCTACTCGTGCCGGGTTACCGGTAATCATGCTCGGGAATAGTCCTTGAGTGAAGAAAAGCGCAGCTTCCAAAATTAAATTAAAGCATTCAAAAAAATAGTCTTGTCAATTTACCTGACTTCTGATTATAATGACATTAAGAGTTTCACGCTTTGTTAGAAAATATAACATTGGGGAGTGGGGTACACTATGAAAAAAAAGATGTTGATGATGTTCCTGGGTATGATTACACTAATGATCTATCCGGTCAGCGCCTTCGCGGCTGAGGGTCCAGCAGCACCGGATCTGCAGATTGGACTCGACACTGCATTTACGTTCCTGGCATTTATCCTTGTATTCTTCATGCAATCAGGATTCGCATTACTTGAGGCTGGTTCGGTCCGGATGAAGAATGCCGGTCACGTGGCCGGTAAGACGGTACTGACACTGGCGATTGCAAGCTTGTGCTTCTGGGCACTGGGCTTTGGCCTTGGCTTCGGTAACGGCAACAGCTTCTTCGGAACTACAGGCTTCTTCTACGGCGGAGATTCTACAGCCTCCGCATTTGAATCCCTGGCCTTCTCCGATGTTACACTAAATACGAAATTCCTGTTCCAAATGGCATTTGCGGCAGTCTCCCTGGCGATTGTATCCGGCGGTATGGCTGAACGTGCTAAGCTTAGCGTATATATTATCTTCGGAATTCTCTTCTCGGTTGTGATTTATCCGGTTGTAGCTCACTGGGTATGGGGCGGCGGCTGGCTGGCAGAGCTGAGCATGCAGGATTATGCAGGCTCTACAGTAGTCCATCTTACAGGGGCAACGGCGGCTGTAGTGGCGACCATTCTCCTCAAGCCCCGTCTTGGCAAATTCAACAAAGAAGGCAAGCCGGTTATTATTCCGGGTCATAACCAGGTCTTCACTGTACTTGGTGTTATCATTCTCTGGTTCGGCTGGTTCGGCTTCAACCCCGGCAGCGCGTTGTCCCCTATGGGCGGATTCTTCGGACACGTAGCGCTGACTACGAACATTGCAGCGGCGGCAGGCGGTCTGGCAGCACTGGCAGCTTCCTGGCTGTACTTCGGCAAATCCGATATTCCGGCCATGCTTAACGGCGTACTGGCAGCTCTGGTTGCCATCACCGGTGCCTGTGCCTTCGTAGAGCCTTGGGCAGCCATCATTATCGGTCTCATTGCCGGTGCCTTTACCTTCATGACCTCGCAGTGGCTGGAACGTGCAGGATTGGATGATCCGATCTATGCTTTCTCTGTACATGGTATCGCCGGTATGTGGGGGGCGTTGTCTACAGGCCTCTTCGCAGCACCTGATCTGATTGAACAAGGCGCACTTGTAGGTAAAGCAGGTCTGTTCTACGGCGGCGGCTTCCATCAGCTCGGTGTGCAGGCACTGGGTGTAGTCGGAACCTTCGTGTTCGTAGCTGTGATGTCCTTCGTCATCCTGTATGTAATGAAGATGGTTATGGGTATCCGTGTAACGGAAGAAGAAGAATTGATGGGTCTGGATATCAGTGAGCATGGTACGTACGGTTATCCTGAGCAAATGAAGCTGATTAGTGAATCAGAATCCAAAACCCTCAAACACTAATATTTATACTCAGGCAGGGAGGCGGACCGAGTGGCTTCGATGGAGGCAGCAGATTGGAACGAAGAAGAAAGTTACTTGTCCATCGTAACAGCCGGTTCGCCGGAGGAGCTTAAGGCGAGGCGTACCGCTTGTCAACAAGTGCTGCTGGAGCAGCTTGGCGTGATTCCCGTTCAGGTATGGATGCACCGGGTCAATGCGATGCATGACCAGCTTGCCGGGACGGCGGTACGCATATGTGAGGCGCAGATGAAGGAGGCGGGCTACGGCCTGCCTCCCTGCGCCTATTCCTTTATTGTATTCGGCAGTGCGGGCCGGCAGGAGGCTACGCTGTGGAGCGATCAGGATAACGGCTTAATTGTAGAGGAAGCGCTGGAGGGTGAGCGGAAAAGGTATTTCGAAGCTTTTGGCAGCATGCTGTCGGATGTGCTTGAGGCGATTGGCTATGAGAAATGCGAGGGCAGGGTCATGTGCTCTGAGCCGCTCTGGCGGAAGTCACTGGCAGACTGGAAGCGCCAGCTGTCTGACTGGATGGAGCAGCTCGAATGGGAGCCTGTCCGGTACCTGATTATAGCTTCGGATATGCGTCATGTAGCGGGAAGTGAGGCACTGTCTGCGCAGTGGCGGGAAGCCCTGCATGCCGGATTCACAGATAACAGCAAATTGACGATGGCGGTACTGCGCAATACGGTGCGCCATAAAGCGACGCTGAATCTGCTGGGGCAGGTGCTCACGGAACGGTTCGGTGATAATGCCGGCGGCTTCGATGTCAAATATGGCCTCTACATTCCGCTTGTCAATATTGTCAGGCATTTGTCGCTGCTGCACGGAATCGAAGCATCTTCGACATTGAAGCGGCTTGATGAGCTGGCTAAGCTGGAGCAGTATCAGCATCTGGAAGAGATCAGGCGCGCTTGTCTGACGGCGCTCAGGATGCGGGTGAACACGCCGTTTACGGTGACGGATGGCCTGCTCGTGAGCAGCGATTATTATGCCGAGTATGATCTGAAGAATAAGCAGCTCCGGGCGGAGCTGCGGGAAAGCCTGCTGCTGATCAGACGCCTGCATAAGGCGCTGCAGCGGCAGCTCCGGTCAGCGGAAAGGAGACAGCTATGAAGGAGCCGAGCAAGGGCGGAGGATTCTGGAATAATCTGCGGCAAGGCGGAATGCCCTCCGCCATCGCTTCCATGAGAGGCGGGGAATCGGCGCAGCAGACAGCCCAGCAAATGGCCTTTATCCGTTCTCTGATGCGCGAGAAACGGCGTCCCGAGGTGCTGCATACTCCGCTGTCTGAACTGGAGACGGTGATATTCGATCTGGAGACTACGGGCTTCTCCCACCAGGGCGGGGATGAGATTATGTCCATCGGGGCGATCCGGGTGGTCGGGGAAGAGATCAAGGCAGAGGAATGCTTCTATACACTGGTGAACTGCGGGGCAACGATTCCGGACAATATTACGAGACTGACCGGAATCTCAGCAGAGATGACCTCCTCTGCTCCGCCGCTGATGGACGGCTTGCATAACTTCATGTCCTTCGTCGGGCAGCGGGTGCTGGTGGCGCACGGAAGTGCCCATGATAAGGCGTTCCTGAATGCCGCCCTATGGAAGACCTCCAAGGTCCAGTTAACCCACCGGGTGCTGGATACGATGATGCTGGCCCGCTGGCTGGAGCCGCACCGCAGCAATTACACGCTGGATGAGCTGCTGGCGGTTCATGAGATTCCCATTGAGGGCCGCCATCATGCGCTGGAGGATGCCAAGATGACGGCGAAGCTGTGGGTAGCTTACATCCGCCAGATCTTACAAAAGAATCAGGTAGATACATTAGGCGACTTGTATGCCTATCTAAGCAGGACATGAGGGCTATTGTGTAAGACTAGCCGGATTGCAGTGCAAAGCGGGGACTAATTAAGGTATATCAGGAAGGCGGCGGGTCAGGCGCTACGTTGCGTATCGGCCTTAGGCCAATACACATGCCACCCGCTGCGGCAGCGCCAGCAGCTGTCCGCAGGTCTCCTGCGGCAGCCGGGCAGCAGAAGCTTCCCCAGCCTCTGCTGTACGGATGAGTCCGGTCTGAACAGCCGGGGGCTTCCCTGGGCCGCTGTCAGCTTTACCCCTCTCTCTTCATGGGATTTCGTCTTTGACGGAATCCTCTTTTTTATGTAAATTACGTTTGAAACTGGAGCAAGTGGGGGTACAATAGAGAAAAATCCTCCATGTAAAGGATCTGAACTCTATGAAAGCAGTCCATAAACGGAATGTAACGATTCTGGCCTTGATTGTTTTTCTGGCCGTTCTTGCCATAGAACATAAAGTGAAATCGGAGCCTAAGGCGGTTGCGGTCCTGCAGCAGACGGCGGAACCGGAGACTGGTGCATCTGCCGGACTCAAAGCGCCTCCTTTTACAGTGCAGGAAGGGGATAAGCAATATGGCGTCGACGGGGCAAGGGAGAAGCCGGTGATTCTTAACTTCTGGGCCTCCTGGTGCGATCCTTGCCGGCAGGAGGCTCCTGAGCTGAATAAGCTGGCTATGAAATACAGCAAGGTGCTGGATGTATACGGAATTAACGTGACCAGCCAGGATTACAAGCCTAATGCGGAACGCTTCGTCAAGAAGTACATGCTGACCTTTCCGGTAATGTATGATCTAAAGGGCCAGATCTTCGACAAGTATAACGGGGCGGTGTTCCCGACCAATGTATTGATTGATAAGAACGGAGTCATCAGCGAGATTATTCTGGGGGTCCTGAGCGCAGAGGAATTGGAGAAAAAGATTATTGCGCTGACTGGCTCTTAGCACCGGCGATCAGCCGCATAGTGAAAAGCCCTCCTGCGCGGAGAAAGTTCCGCAGCGGAGGGCTTTTTGGAGTGCATAGAGCGAAGCCAAGGAGGTCAGTGATTGACCAGACCTCTCGGTTCATTGCTGGTCTGGATGTCCTGCTCCAGTGAGATCTGTCCCAGAAGGGCATATCTCATAGAATCGACCAGGGCCTCCCAGCTCGCTTCGATCACATTGCTGGACACGCCTACCGTGTTCCAGGTGTCGCTATAGTCTTTGGATTCAATCAGCACGCGCACCTTCGCGGCAGTCTGGTCCTGTTCATCCAGCACACGTACCTTATAGTCGGAGAGGTGCATATCCTTAAGCTGAGGGAAGTAGGTCTGCAGCGCCTTGCGCAGTGCGTTATCCAGCGCGTTGACTGGTCCGTTGCCTTCGGCGGCGGTGTACAGGCTCTCGCCGCCGACCTTCAGCTTGACGAAGGCCTCGGAGACGACCGGGCGGCCGGCGGTCTTCTCAACCAGCATCTTGAACGACTCGAAGGTGAACAGCTCATTCATCTCGCCGGTCGCTTCCCGGAGCAGCAATTCAAGCGAAGCATCCGCGCCTTCGAACTGATACCCCTGGTGTTCAAGATTCTTGATCTTGTCAATCACCTTGCGCGCCTGCTCGCTGCTTGGATCAAGGCTGAGTCCCATCTCCTGCGCCTTGGACAGCACGTTGCTCTGTCCGGCAAGCTCGGAGACCAGAACACGCTGCTTATTGCCGACCAGCTCAGGGGCGATATGCTCGTACGTCCGTGAATCGCGCAAAATGGCAGATACGTGGATGCCGCCCTTGTGGGCGAATGCGGCTGTGCCGACATAAGGCTGATTCACCGGCATATTCACATTGGCAACCTCACTGATGAACCGGGCCGTGTTGGTTAACTGCGGCAGGGAATCGCCAGGGATGCAGTGATAGCCCATCTTAAGCTGAAGTGTTGGAATGATGGAACACAGATTGGCATTGCCGCAGCGCTCGCCATAGCCGTTAATGGTCCCCTGAACCTGCCGGGCACCGGCACCGATTGCGCTCAGGGTGTTGGCAACCGCAAGCTCACAATCGTTGTGTGTATGAATACCGAGCGATGCTTCCGGGAGCAGCACGCCGATGCTTGTCACAATATCATGAATCTCCTGCGGCAGGGTGCCGCCGTTCGTATCGCACATCACCAGCCAGTCTGCTCCTGCCTCGCGGGCACGGGTGAGAACAGCAGCGGCGTATTCAGGGTTGTTCTTGAAGCCGTCGAAGAAATGCTCTGCATCGAAGATGACCTCAAGCCCCTTACGCTTCAAATAGGAGATGGAGTCGAAGGTCATGGCCAGGTTCTCTTCCAGGGTGGTCTGCAGGGCAGTATGAACATGGAAATCCCACGATTTTCCTACCAGGGTAGCCGCCGGAACGCCAGCGTTAATTATCCGCTGCAGCCCCTCGTCCTGCTCGGTTACAGTGTTTTTACGCCGGGTGCTTCCGAATGCGGTAATCTTGGCATTCAGATGAAGCTCCTGGACTCTTTTGAAAAATTCGATGTCCTTGTTGTTGCTTCCCGGATTGCCGCCTTCGATATAATGGACACCCAGATCGTCGAGTTTCCTGGCAATCTTCAGCTTGTCATCCGCCGACAGACTGATCCCCTCGCCTTGTGTTCCGTCGCGCAGGGTAGTATCGAAGATGGAGATAGACTTAGACATGAGTGTCCTCCTAAAAAGTGTTATTAGCCTTCGCATAGGAAATTAATTTTTATATTATAGCATTTTTACGCGGGAAAGTAACAAAGAACTTTTCACCCCGCTGTCACAAGCGCCTCTCTGGCAAGTTGACCTTCCGCCGGGGTAGAGGTATGCTGACAATAACAATGGAACCCGGAAGATAAGAAGGTGGATGCCATGCAGAGTGTGGATCAATATTATCCGGCAAGCGGCAGGGTTATTCTGCATGTGGACATGAATGCCTTCTACTGCTCTGTGCATGAGGCGGAAGATCCGGAGCAATATAAAGGCAAGGCGACAGCGGTGGCGGGCAGCGTGGAGGCTAGAAGGGGAATTATCGTCACCTGCTCCTACGCCGCGCGCAGGCTGGGCATCTCCACGGGCATGCAGGTGCAGAGGGCGCTGCGGATTTGTCCGTCTTTAATGCTTATTAAGCCGGATTTTCATCTATACCGCAAGTACTCCAATGCATTCATGCAGATTGCCTACAGCTATACTCCGCTGCTCGAAGCCGTCTCCATAGACGAATGCTATCTCGATATCACCGGCTCCCGCCAATTTGGAACGCCGCCGGAGATTGCCGAGGCGCTGCAGCGGCGGATTATGGAGGAGCTGGGTCTGCCTTGCTCCATCGGGATTGCCCCCAACAAGCTGCTGGCGAAGATTGCTTCTGATCTGAAGAAGCCCAGCGGCATCTCCGTGCTGCGGCTGCGCGATGTACCGTCCGTGCTGTGGGACAAGCCGTGCAATGAGATGTTCGGCATTGGCGGCAAGACGGCCGAGAAGCTGCGCAAGCTGGGCATCTACAGCATCGGACAGCTGGCAGCCGCGGACGAGGCGATGCTGGTCGGCCATTTCGGTGTCATGGGCGCCTGGCTGAAGCGGGCGGGGAACGGGATTGATCACGGGATCGTGAATCCTGAGCGGGAGCAGAGCAAATCCATCGGCCATACAACCACGCTGCCGCATGATGTGGTAGGGCTGGCTGAGGCGCGCCCGATTCTGCTGAACCTGAGCGATCAGGTTGCGCGGAGGCTGAGGAAGCAGGGGCTGGTTGCAGCGGGGGTACAGCTGACGATCCGCACGCCGGATATGAAGACGATCACCCGCTCCCGGCAGCTTGAGGCTCCCACCGAGAGCGCCGAGGACATTTATAAGGTAGCATGCGACCAGTTCGCGCGCCACTGGAAGGGCGACAAGCCGGTGCGGCTGCTGGGGGTAACGCTCCAAGGGCTGATGCCCAAAGAGGAGTCGGCTATTCAGCTGGACCTGTTCGACTACGAGCGGCAGCCGAAGAAGGAGTCGCTTAATAAGGCGATGGACATGCTGCGTAACAAGTTCGGCGAGAATGCGGTGCTGACCGCAGGGATGCTGAGCGACAGCCACTCGGCGCGGCTGCGTAACCATAAGGAGCGGGGCACCTCGCTGCAGAAGGACAATCTGGGCGGCGCAGACAAGGAGATAGAGTGAATTAAGGCCCGGGATCAGCTGCTTGGAGCATCCCTGAGAATGAGGCAATAATGTCAACACATTGAAAATTCATTGAAATTGTATCCTATTTATATTAATATGAGAAAAATAACAGGCTGCGACTGCAGGCTGTATAGTTAAGCGGGAGGCAGAGAAAAAAATGGCTAAGTACACTTGGGTCGAGAAGGACACATGCATCGCTTGTGGTGCTTGTGGCGCGACGGCCCCTGATATTTTTGATTATGATGACGAAGGTTTGGCAGAAGTGATCTATGAGAACGACGGCAACCACGGTAATGTTGTGATTCCGGACGACTTGTTCGATGACCTGCAGGATTCAGCTGACGGATGCCCTACAGATTCCATTAAGATTGCAGATGCACCTTTCAACAAAGAGGGCTAAGCTTCTGCCGTCTCCATAAAAGACATCTCAGGACCGCGATAAATGCGGCTTGAGGTGTCTTTTTTTGCATTCCCTGCCGATATACAATAGAAGATACATACGAATACATAACCATACCACCAATAGTGGAGGCCAACATGAAGAATGCTCAGCATCTAAAAGCCTATGTACAGATGCATCCGGATAATAAGATGGCATGGTACTTGCTTGGTAAGGAATACTATAAGAACGGGCAGTATGGAAAAGCGAATTACTGCTATAATCAGGCCGGGGAAGTGTATGAGGCATTTGAACGCAGCAAGGTGCCCGCGGAAATGCTGCAGCAGTACGAGGAAGGGCTGCTGGAATCGGCCCGGGAACGGCAGACCGCGAGGCTCAGGAAGCGCCGGGTGCTGCTGGCTCTAATGCTGCTGCTGCTCATGCTTATTCCGGCTGCCGTCGCACCGGGGATTCTGCCGGACAGTAAGGGTGCAGCTGCCCCGGTCGAAGCGGTCTCAGCCGTGCTGCCGGAGACAGCCGCAGAGACGCAGGGAAGTCCGCAAGAACCGGCAAGTCTGGATTTCACGGCGGTAGCGGCGGATGCTGCTGCGGGGGGCGGGGGCCTGGCAGCCATCCTGAAGTCGGCGAAGACGCCTTCCGCCACCGCACTGCTCGGTATGAAGCGCTCGGGCAAATGGCTGCTGTGGAAGAAAGGGCTGCCGCTGGAGGCTACTCTTGCCAAGAGCGGAGAAGGGCGTATAGTCTATCAGTCCTATAATCCGGCAGCGTGCGCATGCCAGCCGCCGGATTCGGCGGAGCTTAAGCAGCAGGGGCTGGGCTGGCAGAAGCAGCAGGAGGAGCTGGCTGTGCTCTGGAGTGCG
The DNA here is from genome assembly GCF_000517965.1 of Paenibacillus sp. FSL R7-277. Lineage (NCBI taxonomy): Bacteria > Bacillati > Bacillota > Bacilli > Caryophanales > Paenibacillaceae > Paenibacillus > Paenibacillus sp. FSL R7-277. The sequence goes on along the minus strand of NZ_ASPX01000034.1, from coordinate 13,270 downwards.
CTGCGTGCGTACAAGAGCAGCAAGGGAGCATATCCCGAAGCGGTGCAGGAATTAGTGAAGCCGTTCCCGGCGAACGTGCTGGGCGGCATCACCCCGCTGATGAAGGAAGCCTTCGCACCTCTGCGCAGAGCCGCACGGGGAGAGGCGCCGCTGTTCTCAGCATCACCGCAGCCGTCCGGCGGACAAGATGCAGGTATTCCGGGGCAAGAGCAGACGGGCGGCGGAGGTCCGGCGGAGGGGCCGGGGGAGAAGCTTTTTTTCAAAGAACCGCTTGCTATTATTGTAGATAAGCAAAACCACCGTCTGGCGGTCACCAGCGGCAATGTGATTTTACGGAATTATGCCGTAGGACTCGGCGGAGATAAGACCCCTGAAGGGGAGTTCTTCATTAAGGAAAAGGTCGTGAACCCGAACGGGCGCGATAACGGGGAGTTCGGCAGCCGCGGTATGCAGCTCTCGGACAGTAATTATGCGATTCACGGGACGAATGAGCCGGATAGCATCGGCAAGGATGAGTCGCTGGGGTGTATCCGGATGAGCCGGAAGGATGTGGAGGAATTGTTCGCCATGGTGCCGATGGGCACGAAGGTTCAAATCAGTCAAGGGGTTCTGCCTGAGGAGCTTGTCGTACCGGAGGAACGTTTCCCTTCGGATTCGCCCCGTAATCAGACCAACCCCCATAAAGTGTACCATTGGCTGAACTAATTCCCGACAAAGACAAATAAAACGGCGATAAGCGCAATCAGCAGTACCAGACTGGCGCTGATCCACAGAATGGCTTTGCGGTTCACTTCTTCTTTTTTCTGCTGGAGTGTGGGAGGCTTGCGTTTCGTTGACATTTGGTCACCCTTCTTTCTCTCTTAGTCTGTGATAACCCTTACATATGAGGATTGGTGGTGGTGCATGGAACTTGTACCCGCTCCTCTATTCTAGTCTGGATGAAAAGACAAGTCTAGCTGCAATCTCTTACGGTAGGGACTGGCTGGCGGAAGTCTTGGTCTATACAGAGGAATACCGGCTGGAGTATCATAAGGAAGGTTTTATGCTGGAGCGTGAAGAACACAGAAGCAGGAGAGAGGCTGTTTATTTATGATGCTGGGCAAGGAATCATCTGCGTACTGCGGACGGAATTGAAATTACGGGGAATCAGTGAGAATTGGCGGCGGCGTGAAGCAAGTGCGGCAGGGAGGGGACAATCGCTGCGGCAAAAAACTTTTCTTTTCCCCCGGAAACGGATAAAATTAAGAAGAAACCTATAGATACGGGAGTCGTTATGTCAATTGTGGTTCCCTTAAAGGAGCGAGAACGGTGCTGTATCGACATTTTGGTAAACCGATTTTCTTTAAAATGGACCCGGAGACGGCGCATCATCTCGTCATCGGCGGACTGAATAAAGCAGATCTGGTTCCCGGCGGGAGCGCGGCTATGCGCCTCATGTACGGGGTTCCTGAGACAGCTGACCTTGCGGTGGATCTGTTCGGGGTACATTTCCCGACCCCAGTGGGCTTAGCGGCAGGACTGGATAAGAATGCAGAAGCGGTAGGAGGATTCTCTTCGATCGGCTTCGGATTTATGGAGGTAGGCACGGTAACTCCGGTAGGCCAGCCCGGCAATGACAGTCCCCGGCTGTTCCGGCTGCTGCCCGACAAGGCGCTCATTAACCGGATGGGCTTCAATAATGAAGGCGCGGAGGCCATGGCTGAACGCCTCAAGAGGCTGAAGAAGCGCAGAATTCCGGTGGCGGTCAATATCGGACGCAACAAGGCCACCCCGAATGAATTGGCACATGAGGATTACCGCAAGTGTATCCGTACGCTGTATCCGTACGGTGATTTTTTTGTGGTCAATATCAGCTCGCCGAATACCCCGGATCTCCGGAGTCTTCAGCATGGCAGCGAGCTCTCGAACCTGCTTAGCGAGGTTAAGGAAGAGATGGAGCTGCAGCGGGCGAAGACGGGCGCCGCGAAGGGGCTGCTGGTCAAGATTGCTCCCGATGTCAGTGACGCTGAGCTGGAATATATGGTACATACCATCACGGAAGCCGGAATGGACGGTATCATTGCCACCAATACGACCCTCTCCCGTGAAGGGCTGCAGAGCGACAAAGCCTGTGAGACGGGCGGGCTGAGCGGCCAGCCGCTGCGCGAACGTTCTACAGAGATTATCCGCAGAATCTATAGCCAGACGGGCGGCAAGCTGCCGATTATCGGGTCGGGAGGGATTTTTACAGCCCAGGATGCTTACGATAAGATACGGGCAGGCGCCAGTCTGGTCGAAATTTATACAGCACTCATCTATGAAGGGCCGGAGGTTAACCGCAGAGTGCATGCCGGACTACGGCAGCTGCTGCGGCGGGACGGCTTCGAGAGGCTCCTTGATGCGGTAGGCGCTGATCATCACTGAAGGATGAATGGACAGGAGGACAAGGCGATGGACGTCAGGGACTGGGGAACTTTTCTGCTTCCTTATGAACAAACGGTGGAGGAATTGAAGGTTAAATTCAAGACGATGCGCTCTGAACTCAAGAAAAGGGAAGAATATACGCCGATTGAATTCGTTACCGGCCGTGTGAAGCGGCTGTCTAGCATACTTGAGAAGGCCAAACGGTTAAATGTAAAAATGGAGGATCTGGAAACGGGCATCGAGGATATCGCCGGCATTCGCATTATGTGCCAGTTCGTCGAGGATATCCGCAGAGTGGCGGAATACATCCGTGCCCGCAAGGATCTTGAAGTGTTATATGAGAAGGACTACATTACCAACTATAAGGAAAGCGGCTACCGCAGCTTCCATATGATCATCCGGTATCCGGTACAGACTGCGCTTGGTCAAAAGATTGTGCTGGCTGAAATCCAAATCCGTACACTGGCGATGAACTTCTGGGCAACCATTGAGCATTCGCTGAATTATAAATACCGGGAGAGCCTGCCCGATGAAATGCGGGTGCGCCTGAAGACGGCAGCAGAAGCGGCTTCCATTCTGGACAGCGAGATGTCGAGTATCCGGGAAGAGATTCTGGAAGCGCAGAAGACCTTCGAGGAGAACTCGAACATGACGACCCAACTGCTGAAGGCTATTCATCAGCTGTATTTCTATCATCTTGTGAATGAAGCGATTGAAAGCCAGGAACGGTTCAATGCGATCTGGCAGGCTCAGGATATGGATGCGATGAAGGAACTGCTGGACCATGTGCGCGAGCTGCTCTCGAATGCCAAGAAGGGCAGCGAGCCGGATGGCTTATGAGCCGTTGTATCTGGCCTACCTCATCTACTTCAACCGGGACAGGGATTATTTCGAATGTCATGAGGTGCTTGAGGAATTATGGCTGGAAAAGCAGCGTGATCCGTTATACAAAGCTCTGCTGCAGGTGGCAGTCGGGCTGTACCATTTCCGTAATGCCAATGTGCGCGGGGGCTTGATTCTGCTGAAGCAGTCTCATGAAGTACTGGGCAGATATCCGGCGGTGACGCTTGGTATTGATCTGGAGAAGCTGGTCCGGGAAGCGGGAGCGTATGTTGCCCGTCTGGAAGCTTACGAAGATCAGCCCTTTGATTATTATGATCTCACCATCTGCATCGTAGATCCCGTGCTGAAGGAAGAGGTCAGGCTGGCGGCAGAGTCCATTCAGCCTGTGGTGCCCCAGCGGCGCGGGCCGCAGCAGCCGGACAGACCGAGGAACAGGCCGGATGGCGCTTGACCATAGTAAGGCTACAACAGGAGCACCCGCAGGGGTGTTCCTGATTATTTGAGCGGGAGGAAGGCATCATGACGGCACAACTGCCCGGAGCTTTCGCGCAGCGTATGAAAGAGCTGCTGGGACCGGAATATGAGCAATTTACAGATACCTATCAGCAGTCACCCTACGGGGGAATCCGTGTCAATACACTGAAAATAACGGTGGACGGGCTGCGGGGGCGTTCCCCCTTCACCCTGGAGCCGATTGCCTGGTGCCCTTCGGGCTTCTATACCGGAGAGGGAGCCAGACCCGGCAAACATCCCTATTATCATGCCGGGCTGTACTACATTCAGGAGCCGAGTGCCATGGCCCCGGTTGAACTGCTGGACGTTCAGCCGGGGGACCGTGTGCTCGATCTGTGCGCAGCCCCGGGCGGTAAATCTACCCAGATTGCCGCCAAGCTGCAAGGAGAAGGCCTGCTGGTCTCGAATGACCTGCATCCTGAACGGACGAAGGCACTGGCCAAGAATCTGGAACTGTACGGGGTACGGAACGGTATTGTCCTGAATGAGCGCCCGGAGCGGATTGCGGCGGCCTTTCCCCGCTTCTTCGACCGGATTCTGATCGACGCGCCGTGTTCGGGTGAAGGCATGTTCCGCAAGGACGAGGATATGGTCAGACAGTGGGAGCCGGGAACCCCGGACAAATATGCGGAGATGCAGCGGGAGATTCTGCAGGCCGCAGCTTCAGCGCTAAAGCCCGGCGGTACTATGGTGTACTCCACCTGCACGTTCGCTCTGGAGGAGAACGAGGAGATGATTGCCGGATTCCTGTCCGGGCATCCGCAGTTCTCGCTGGTTCCCGTAGGCGGAACCGGCCCGTTCGCTGCCGGACTCGGCCCATTGCCGGGTGCGGCGCGGCTGTGGCCGCATAAGGTCAAGGGGGAAGGGCATTTCATGGCTGTATTGCGCCATGACGGAAGTGGCGGACCTGCGAGCGAGGCATTTGAGGCCGGGGCAGCAGAGAATGGAGCTACGGTGGCAGACACTTTAGAGAAGGTAAAAGCACGAAATGATAAGAGAGAGAGAAGTCTGTCTGCCGCGCCCCGGAGCAAGGCTGCGAAAACAGACTTTCACAGTAAGGCAGTTCCCGGCAGGGCAGATCAAGGCCGGGGCGGCAAGGGAGGACGCGGATCTGGACACGGCTCCGGCTCTGGTAGAGCCGGAACGGGTCCAGGTCCGCAGTCACAGCGAACTGGCGGTGAAGCGCTAGGGTTCGCGGTCTATGCGGACTTTATTCAAGAGCTGCTGGGGACACAGCCGCCCGGACATGCCATATGGTTCGGCGATCATCTATATCTCTCCCCGTTGCCGCGTGAAGCGCTGGACGGTCTGAAGACGGTTCGGCCGGGCTGGTATGTGGGGCAGATCAAGAGCGGCAGATTTATTCCCGGTCATCCGCTCGCTACAGCACTGCGTCCTGAGGAATGCAGCCGCTCGGTATCGCTATCCAGCACCAGCGGGGAAGCGGTGTCCTATCTGAAGGGGGAGACCCTGTCGATCCCCGCAGAGCGTCTGTCCGTTAAGGAAGGACATGCTTACAAAGGCTATACCCTCGTCTGCATCGACGGCTTCAGCGCAGGCTGGGGCAAATGGCAGGACGGGCTGCTGAAGAACGAATATCCCGCAGGCTGGAGGTGGACTTAGAGTATGGCTACAGGAGAAAATGCAAATAAGAAGCAACGGATTGACAAGGTGCTGTCCCACATGGGGATCGGCTCGCGCAGCGATATCCGCAAGCAGGCCAAGCAGGGCCTGATCACAGTAAATGGAGCTGTCGTCAAAGACAGCGGGTTCCATGTAGACCCGCAGCAGGACCGCATAGAGGTTGGCGGGGAGCCGGTCCTCTACCGGGAATTCATCTATCTGATGATGAATAAACCCCCGGGCGTGTTATCCGCCACCGAGGATAAACGGGACCGCACGGTTCTGGACCTGCTGAAGCAGGAGCATGCGCTGTTCGAGCCTTTCCCGGTCGGGCGGCTGGATAAGGATACCGTGGGTCTGCTGCTGCTTACCAATGACGGCAAGCTGGCACATGAACTGCTGTCCCCGCGTAAGCATGTCCCCAAGACCTACGAGGCCACCGTCGAGGGTGAGGTCGATGCGGCGGATGTGGCTGCTTTTGCCGAGGGTGTTACGCTTGAGGATGGTTATGTGACCCTGCCCGCGCAGCTTAGCATTCTGAGCAGAGAACGGGGCAGCCGCGTGCTGTCGTATATCTCACTCACCATTACAGAAGGCAAATTCCATCAGGTGAAGCGGATGTTCATAGCTGTCGGGAAGAAGGTAGTGTTCCTGAAGCGGGTGTCGATGGGCGAATTGAAGCTGGACGAGACTCTGCCCGAGGGAGCTTGCCGGGAGCTCACGGCCCGTGAGCTGGAGCTGCTGAAGCGTTAGATGATACACCTCTGACAGCCTGATAGCCTAACTGCCTGACTGCCGGTAACGGACTCAACTGCGCTTATTTCGGCAAAAAGGCTGATTTTCACCTGTTCACGGACTCCACGGCCTTTATTGGCAGCTATTTGGCGTAATTTCAACCACTGGTGAGGAGATAAGTACACTCGGGTCCGTTAGACGCTTAAAATAACCGTTTGTGCCGAATTAGCGTCTTTGGAGTCCGTTAAACGGAAACTTAGTTTATAGGGATTAGGTACGCCGGGAGCAGCTTGATCTCAATGAGCTTCCAATGAATGGTGAAGCAGGAAAATGCCTGGCGGTATACTATACAGAGATAGGATGATGGGGTATGAAATACAAACTGATTGCACTGGATGTAGACGGAACACTGCTGAATGATGATCATCAGCTCAGCGAAGAGAACAAAGCGGCGGTTGCTGAGGTCACGCGTCAGGGCGGGCAGATTGTACTATGCACAGGGCGCAGTCCGCAGAATTCGATTCCTTTTATGGAGGAGATGGGCTTGTCGGGGTATGTGCTGGGCCATAACGGAGCGGCTACGGTGAGTGTCAAGGACCGTAAGGTACTGCACCAGTACGGGCTGGACGCCAGAGGGCTGGACCCGTATATCGCCTATTGCCGCGAGCGTGATATCCATTTTGATGTGAATACGGCATTTGAGATGTATGTGGATAATGTGGAGAACCTGACGAAGGAAGCCCACTTTATGTATGAGCATTTCCGGATTATGCCTGCATCCCTTCCAGCCTGGGAGGAGTTCCGCGAACCGATTGTCAAATTCACTGTGTTCACACAGTCCGATATTCTGGATGAAGCGCAGCGGGAGTGGGCTACTTGGGGAGAGCAATACAATATTCTGCGCAGCGGAGAGTTCTTCGTTGATCTCATGCACCCGGAATCCTCCAAAGGCAATGCCCTGAAGCATCTGGCAGCTGAGCTTGGCATTCCGCAAGAGCAGGTGCTGTCGATCGGCAACTATTATAATGATATCTCCATGCTGACGTATGCCGGTCTGGGCGTGGCGATGGATAACTCTCCGGTAGAGGTCAAAGCAGCCGCAGATGTGATCACCGGTACCAATAATGCCAACGGTGTGCGCGATGCGCTGGTGAAATATTGTTTGTAAAAACACTAACTATTTATGGAGCATATGATTGATTTGGCTCTTACTGATCCACTGCGTTCGTAGCGAAAAAACAGGATAAGTGTATTCTGTGCAACTAGAAACAGTGAAACGGAAGTCCTCCCTCTTCTAATTGTAGTCTGTACAACTAAATTTGCCCTAAAGGGCGAAAATCCAGGTATGGAGGACTTTTAGTTGTACGAAATACAGCTAAACTGAGATTTGGCGGCATATCAGACGATTTAGTTGTATGAATTACAATTAAGCCTACCCCTTGCACCCTAATCAAGGCGCGGTAAACCCTCTGCAAGCAATATTTGTTGAATAGTGATGAAAAAGCAGCCTGCCCCCTTAAAGGGGGCGGGCTGCTTGAGGTCCGTGTGCTGTGCTGCTTATAGCGGAATTAGACGAACAACGAACGGGAAATGATTACGAGCAATATGAAGAGTACCAAGATCGCACCGGTCGAAGTGAAGCCTACACCTGCACCCATGTCTGATTCCTCCCTTGATTCATGTCTGTTCCCACTTGCCGCCTTAATTAAGTCCTGCGGACTGCCATGGGATAATGACATCATATGCGTAGGGAGGCTTCATGAACTGGTCAACTGCCTAAACCTCGTCAAGATGGGCTTTTAGAATCCGCAGACCCTTGGGCAAATGATTCTTGAGCTGGCCGGAGCTGGCTTTGCCCCAGCCTACAGGCAAGCCGTCTACGGTTACCAGCGTCCAGCCATGCAGGCTTGGCGGAACCGGCAGACTCTCGCCGCGCAGCCAGGCCTGAATCTCCGTGCCGTCCGCAGGCATATCATAGCTGCGCGCCGCCTGATCCGGCCGGAGTGCCATAGCCAGAGCGTGGGCGGGCTCGATCCGGTTTTTCTTAAGATGGGCAATATGCAGTCCGGCACGCGGCACCTTGAGCCCGTCCAGTATCCCGGTGTGCAGCCGCCCACTGAATGCCTCAGGCAGCAGATACAGGGATTCGCCGAAGAGAAGCGGGACGCCGCGATCGGCGAATCCGGGAAGCTCTGCCGCCGCCCAGCTCATGAACTGTTGATAGGCCTCCCTAAGCGTAGCACTTGTCTTCGGACCGTCACTGCCGCGTTCACCGCGCTTGCCCCGGCTCTTGCGCGGAGCGGAATCCGCCGGGTCTGCTGAAGCCGCCTTGTGCAGCAAGGCCACGAAATGCCCTTCGCCCCGCTCCAGATGCGGCCACAGCCGCTTCGTAACGATCAGCTCCATATCGGGATAGGTCTGCACGAAGCGCTCCATCGTCTCCTCATTCTCCTGGCGGTTGAAGGTACAGGTCGAATAGACCATATGGCCGCCAGGCTTCAGCATCAGATACGCATCCTGCAGAATATCCCACTGTCTGGCTACACAGATCTCCACATGCTTCGGGGACCATTCGTCTATCGCCGCAGGGTCTTTGCGGAACATTCCTTCACCGGAGCAAGGCGCGTCCAGCATAATGCGGTCGAACACCTCAGGGAATCTTTTGGAGAGATCACCAGGGGCTGCGGAGGTAACCAGCGTGTTGCTTATACCGAGCCGCTCGACGTTTTCGGCCAGGATTTTGGCCCGCTCCGGGTGAATTTCATTGGAGATGAGCAGCCCTTCCCCTTGCATCAGTGCGGCGATATGGGTGGTTTTGCCGCCGGGAGCAGCCGCGAGGTCGAGAACGATCTCTCCGGGAAGCGGCTTAAGCAGCTCGGCTGCGGACATTGCGGAGGGCTCCTGAATATAATATAGTCCGGCGGTATGATACGGATGTCTCCCCGGGCGAGCGGGGTCTTCGTAATAGAAGCCTGACGGACACCATGTTACCTGTGACAGGCCGAATTGTGAGATTGCCTGCTCCGCTGCGGTGCGGCCGGAAGGTACACTGCTTTTTAAAGTATTGAACCGCAGACCCTGGGTCCGCGCAGCAAGATAGCTCTTCAGAAAAGCGTCCGCCGAATCCCCCAGCATCTCTCTAATATTGGCGGTGTAAGCGGCAGGCAGTCGTTCTTCATTCATAAATCACTCTCCTCTAGTCCAAGTTCAAGATAAGTAAAGCTGTCATCTTAGTTGCTGTTTCTGGTGGATACCGATAAAATTAAGATATGGAACCTTAGCGTGCCTATACCTGTAGCAGTACCCGAAATTGTAATTGTACATATACACAACTATATCATAATTGCCGGGCTTCACCGTAAATAGGGCAATTGTAAAGGGAGATGTACCTATATGAACTTGCTGCAAGCGCTATTCTTCCCGCCGGAGCAGCCCGGTGGTGTATCTTCTATGATCCCTTATCTGCAGGAACGCTTCCGGTCCAGCCGCTGGGAGATGGATTTGTTCTGGCTGCCCAAGCGCATCCGGGGCAAGGGGCGCGAAGACATCGTCTTCGAGACCTTCGACTGGACACTGTACGGCGAAAGTCAGGTTGTGCAAAAATACATTCAGACCTACCGGGATTACATCTGGTGGACCAAGCTGCGTATGAGCAAAAATTATGATCTGATCCATGCCCATCATCCGATTGCAGGGCTGGCGATGAAGAGAATTTATCCTGATGTTCCCTTGATTCAGACGCTGCACTCCAGCTATGAGCGTGAATTGATTCTGAACGGGTTGATCCGGGAGGGGGGGCTTGAGCATCAGTTCCTGGTCGCGATTTACCGGGAGCTGGAGCAGGTGAGTGACCGGCTGATGACGGTTTCGCGTGCTTTTGCCGATTATGTGACTCCTTATATTGACCAGCCTGACAGCATTGGAGTCATTCCCAACGGATTCGATGAGAAGCGGTTCAAGCCTGTCCCGCATGAGAATGACATTCCGCAGCTGGTCACAGTTACCCGTCTCGTACCGGCCAAAGGCATAGATATTCTGTTCAAGGCCTGTGCCGAGCTGAAGAAGCGGGGGCATGAATATGTGCTGCATATCATCGGGGACGGACCGAGCCGGGCGGAGCTGGAGCAGCTTGCGCAGAAGCTGGGCATCTATAATGAGACTATTTTTTACGGCTATACGCTGCATCCTGAGGAATTCATGCCGTTCTTCGATATCTTCGTATTGCCTTCGCGGGCGGAGGCGTTCGGTTCGGTGTTTGCCGAGGCTGCGCTGAGCTGTCTGGCGCTGGTCGGGACGAATGTGGGCGGTATTCCCGAGCAGATTGAGGACGGGGTGAACGGGCTGCTGGTGAATCCGGATGATGAGCTGGGACTGGCAGATGCCCTGGAAAAAGTAATCACGGACCCCGGCTACCGCTATGAGCTGTCGCGTTCGGCCTGGGATAAAGCAAAGAGCCTCTACTCCCTGACCCGTGTAGCCAATGAGCTGAAGAAAACCTATCTGCAGTTCCAGCCGGGAATGAAGGGGTGAGGCTATGATTCCTTTTCGTTTCCTGCATGCGGCGGATCTGCATCTGGACAGCCGGTTCGCCGGTCTGTCCCATCTCCCCCAGGATATCCGCTCCTATCTCCGGGAGTCTACCTTCGCCGCCCTCGGGCGGCTTGTTGGCGTAGCCACTCTGCAAAAGGTGGATTTCGTGGTCATTAGCGGCGACGTCTACGATGTCGCGGATGCCTCGCTTCAGGGGCAGCTCCGGTTCCGGGAGGCCCTGGAGGAACTTGGACGCCACGGGATTCAGGTATTCCTGATCCATGGTAACCATGATCCGCTGGACGGCCCGCGCCTTAGCTCGGCACCGCCTGCCCATGTTACGGTATTCGGCGGCAGTGAGCCGGAGCGCGTTACCGCCCGCCGCCGGGAAGACGGGCGGGAGGTAGCTGTGATCAGCGGCATCTCCTACCCGACCTCCAAAGTAACAGAGAATACAGCTCTGCGCTTCAGCCGACAGCCGGGCAGCAGCCTGTTCCATATCGCCCTGCTGCATGGCAATGTGGACGGAGATCTGCAGCATGAGACATACTCCCCGTGCACCCGGAAGGATCTGATCGGCAGGGGCTATGACTATTGGGCGCTGGGGCATATTCATAAGCGGAGTATTCTGCATGAGCATCCACCTATCGTCTATCCGGGCAATATTCAAGGAAGAAGCATTAAGGAGACCGGGCCCAAGGGCTGCTATACGGTTGATGTCAGTGCAGAAGGGGGAGTCCGGCTGGATTTCCATGAACTGGACAGTGTGCGCTGGCAGGTCCGCGAGCTCTCTATAGATGGGCTCACTGACGAGGCCGAGTGGACCCTCGCTGTAGAGAATGCAGTGGAGGATATCCGCAGCGAGACCCCGCAGATGATGTCTGTGGTCAGGTTCCGTCTGACGGGGCGGGGCGATATACATAAGGTGCTGGCTGAGAAGGGGGCGGCCGATGATCTGCTCACCGAGCTGCAGCGGCGGGAAACGGTGCGCGCGGTGCGCAAGGAATATGCGGGCTTGGTCTGGACGGAAGGCTTCTCCATCGAAACGGGACTTGCGGTTGACCGTGAGCACTTGCTTCTGGAGGACAGCTTCCTGGGTGAAATGCTGCGGCTTGCCGGGCGCAGTAGCGGGAATGCCGCAGAATTGGACGAGCTGGTCGCTACTGCGCTGAGACCGATGATGGAGAATCAGGAGCTGCGCAGACTGCTATTATCCGTAGGCGCCGAAGAGAAGCAGGAATGGCTGAGAGGTGCAGCAGAGCTGGGAATCACATTGCTGAGCGGACTGGAAGAGTCCGGCGGGACGCCGCTGAATGCTGCGGAAGAAGGCAAGGCGTATTCTGCTGGGGATGCAGGAGATGGCGATGGACAGCAAGGCCGGGAGGTAGAGGAATGAAGATCGATTCATTGCGGATAGACGGCTACGGAAGGCTGGCTCAGCGGGAGATCGGACTGAATGAAGGGGTCACGGTTCTGTTCGGACGCAACGAGGCGGGTAAAAGCACGACCCTGCAGTTCATCCGTGCTATGCTGTACGGCATCCCCGGCCGGGGGAATCCGGCTGAACGGTACGAGCCGCTGCAAGGGGGAACGCACGGCGGGGTGCTCGAAGCAAGGGATGAGTCCGGCGCATTATGGACTATCCGCAGGTATGCATCCGGCGGCGCGGGGCCGGGCAGAGCAGAGAAGCTGCATATTGCACTCAGCCATCCGGATGGCCGTACGGAGGAGCTGAGTCAGGCGGAGCTGGAGCGGCGTCTGCTTGGCGGCATCTCCCGGAGTATGTTCCGCCAGCTGTTCGCTGTCTCGCTTGACGAGCTGCAGGAGCTGGGTGCCTTGCAGTCCGGGGAAATGAGCAGCTACCTGTTCCATGCCGGGATGGGCGGCGGCGGAGAGATTATGCGGGCAGAGAAGCGTCTGGTTCAGGAGGCCGAGAAGCTCTACAAGCCGCGCGGCAAGGTCCAGGAGGCGGCCAGGATTCTGCAGTCTATCGGGAAGCTGGAGCAGGAGGTAGCGGAGAGCCGCTCCTATCTGCCGAGATATAACGGGAACACCCTGGCTCTGGAAGCTGCGGAGCAGCAGCTGGAGCAGATGAAGCTGGACCGCGAGCTCGCTGGAGCAAGGCTGATGAAGCTGCGTAAGGCGCAGGACATCCGGGAGCTGTGGCTGAAATGGAGCGAAGGCCGGCTGGAGCTGGAGGAGCTTCCCGTGATCGCGTCGTTCCCGGATAACGGGGCGGAGCGCTGGAGGTCACTTACAGCCGATCTGCGCAGCTTTCAGGGCGCCGCGTTCCGGCTGGAGCGGCTGACGGCGGAGCTGACCGCAGAGCTTGCGGCGAATCCTCCTGATCCTCTGCTTGCGGAGCAGGGGCCTGAGCTCGAAGCGCTGGACCGCAGCCGCAGCAGCTATGAGGACAAGCGGGCGGAGCAGCAGCGGCTTACCGCGGAGCTGACGTCTCTGCGGGAGCAGCTGGAACGCCTGCTGCGCAGCATTGGCGCAGGCTGGGATCCCGCAGAGCTTGCGGGCTTCACCCCCGCCGCCGCGGACCGGGAGGCCGCGCGGCGTTATGCCGCCTCATTTGCCGGGTATGACCGGCAAATGGAGACCCGGGGCGCGGAGCTGC